>JAHEEZ010000367.1 GCA_024640445.1 Acidobacteriota bacterium
GGAAACGTGTTGACCGTGAGGACTTCGATGATCGGAAGGGAGATCGGCCATGCCCACGGGCTTCTGGAGTGGTTCCTTTCCAATTCTGCAGGCGAAGTCCGTGGATTTACAAACGCATTCTTCAGTGGTTTTTCCACTCTTGCACTTGCAAAGATCATAGCTGGCTTTATGATCGAAAACGATTCGCTCCGTGGTCTTTATCACGTCTCCGCTGAAAGGATCAGCAAGCATGACCTGCTCTCTCTGATCAAAGAAAAGTATGCACTCGCCGTCAACATAGTGCCTGACGGAACTTTTGCTATCGACCGCAGCCTTGATTCCGGACGCTTCAGGAGCGAAACGGGATTTGAGCCGCCTGACTGGGACACAATGATCGAGGAGATGCGGGATGACCCGGCTCCCTATCCATTATGGAAGAACTGAACTACCTGGAAGGAAAAAGAATACTTGTTACGGGCGGAACCGGCTCTCTCGGTCATTCGCTTGTCCGCCGGCTTTTAAGCGGCAAATACGGAAACCCTTCAAAAGTGACCGTGTATTCGAGGGACGAAGCGAAGCAGCATTACATGAGGCTGGAATATCTTCAGCGTACCGCCGCGACCGATGAAGTGATATACAGGAACAGCCGCGATGTGCTGGAGTTCCGGGTCGGTGACGTCAGGGACTATTCTGCGCTTCTCTCGGCAATTCGTAATTCCGACATCGTTTTCAACGCCGCGGCCTTAAAACAGGTGCCGTCGTGCGAATACTTTCCGTATGAGGCGGTCCTCACGAATATCGTAGGTGCGCAGAACATAGTCAGGGCGGTGCGCGAGAATTCTCTCGACGTGGAAAGAGTAGTGGGGATTTCGACAGATAAGGCCTGTAAGCCCATAAACGTGATGGGAATGACCAAGGCCTTGCAGGAGCGGGTCTTGATCGAGGCAAATCGCGAATCATCCGGCACGGCGTTCTGTTGTGTCCGGTATGGTAATGTGATCGCCTCCAGGGGGTCGATAATTCCCCTGTTCACTGAACAGATTCGCGAGCGAAAACCGGTCACGGTCACGATGCCGGAGATGACCCGTTTTCTCTTAAGTCTTGACAAAGCAGTAGATACGGTGATGGAAGCGGTCATTCACGGCAACCCCGGGGACACATACATCCCGAGGGTGGAATCCGCCAAAATCGTCGATGTCGCCAAGGCGTTGATGGGCGAAGAAGAACTCGAGATCGTGTTTACAGGAATTCGACCGGGTGAGAAGATACACGAGATCATGGTTTCCGAAGAAGAGTGCTTCAGGACCGTTGCGCGAAACGGATACTATGTGATCCTTCCCGTACTGCCGGAACTTAGGGGCGAAGAGGCGGGTGGCGCGGCGCTGTCTTCAGAGTATTCTTCCAAAGACGGAAATATCTCGGTACCGGACCTGCGGAATCTTCTATCGGACGCAAACGAAGAAATCGCCCGTTTCATGGGCGAATCATGATTTAGATTCAAGTGTTACTTTAAGTGTGCTATGCGGATCTTGACGATTTTCGGAACCCGGCCCGAGATAATTCGGCTATCGCGCGTGATGGACGTACTTGACCGTAGCTGCGACCATTTCACAGTTCATACGGGCCAGAACTTCCATGAAGGGCTGAGCGCGATATTCCTGAGCGAACTCGAAGTTCGTGATCCCGACCTGAATTTTGGCATTCGCGCTGCTTCCTTCGGGGAGCAGGCGGGCCGAATCCTGACCGAGACAGAGTCGGTGATCGAACAGTTCTCGCCAGATCGAGTGCTGCTCTTGGGAGACACGAACAGCGCGCTTTCGGCGATCGTAGCCGCCCGTATGGGGATCCCGGTCTATCACATGGAGGCGGGAAACCGTTGTTATGACGAAAGAGTACCGGAAGAGATAAACCGAAGGATCATAGATCACTCGAGTTGCGTGCTGATGCCTTACACGTATCGAAGCAAAGAGAATCTGGTTAGAGAAGGCGTGGAAAGGGAAAGGATCTTTGTGACCGGAAACCCGATCAAGGAAGTCCTCGATCACTACGGACCGAAGATCGAAGCGTCGGGAGCGCTTGACGCGCTGGAGGTCAGATCTGGCGAGTATTTCCTTGTGACGCTTCATCGAGCGGAGAACGTAGATCTTCAGGAGAGGCTTAAAGGGATCGTCCTGGGCCTCGACAGGGTCGCTGAACATTTCGGTAAGCCATTGCTTGTGAGTGTCCATCCGAGGACTGCAAATAAGTTCGAGGCATTCGGGGTGAGCCCGTCTTCAGGACGTGTGCGCTTGCTGGATCCGCTTGGGTTCTTTGATTTTGTAAATCTCGAAAAGCACGCTTATGCCGTGCTTACAGACAGTGGAACCGTCCAGGAGGAGTGTTCGATCTTCGGCGTGCCCAATGTCACATTGCGCGATGTGACCGAAAGACCGGAAACGATAGAATGCGGCAGCAACATACTAAGCGGAGGGGATCCGGACATGATCCTCGCTTCCACCCGTTTGGCCGTTGATCGCAGAGGCGGATGGACCGCTCCGACGGAATACCTGAAGGAAAATGTAGCTGAAACGGTGGCTAACATATTGCTGGGACATACGAGCCTTCGCAGGCATACGTGATTTTTCAAGACTGATGGGCCTTAAACTCCTCATACCAATCCTCGTTTTTCTTTCGACCCTGCTGGGCATTCGCTATTACATCAAGTGGAGCCTCGGAAGAAGGATCCTGGACATTCCCAATGAGCGGAGCTCACATACGACACCTGTGCCTGTCGGTTCGGGAGTCGTTATCGCATTCTCCGTGCTTGCAGCAGTTGCGGCGGGATACTTTGCCGGAATGCCGTTTGGAGAAGGAATCACGAGC
>JAHEEZ010000368.1 GCA_024640445.1 Acidobacteriota bacterium
CAAAAGCAGCTTGCGCTTCGGCAAAGACTCGACGGTCGGGATAGCCGCGAGAGCCGGCAGTTGAAGATACGTTTCCACCTCTTCAGTCGTGCGGATAGTGTCGTCCAGGTACTCAAGGAATAGGGCGAGCCCGGAACCAAAGAGCAACGAAAGAAGCATCACTGCGAACACCGTTGTAAGCCTTCTGGGCGAGACCGGCTGATCCGGAGGGATCGCGATCTCCGCGACCGAAATATTGTTCTCAGTTCCCGCACCGGCAAGATCGTTCCCTTTCTGCTGATTCTCCAGGTTCTTGTAGAATCCTTTCTTCGTCTCGATGTCCTGCTCCAGCAGCTTGATCGTCACCGCAGACTGATTCTGCCCCTGCGCCTCGTTGAACTGCTGGTTGAATGAGCCGCGGACCTTATCCTCTCGTTCCTTTGACTGCAGATACCTCGTTTGAAGATTTTCAACGATCGTATCGCTGACTCTCTGGCGATATGTCTCCAGATTCTCCTGGTTGCTGCGCCGCACTTTTTCTATCTCGGTCTGGAGCGTGGAAATCTCGCGGTCATATTCCTTTATCTCGGGCGCTTCCTCGACGTACTCGATCAGCATCTTCTGGCGCTTCGCCCTTAGTCCGGCGATCTCCTTCTGAGTATCGTTGACGATCCTCCGGATATCGTTTTCCCGTTCGGTGATGTACCTCGCCATCTGCTCTTCGGCGAGCGCGGTCACACGTTCCGGGGAACTCCTCACCGAGTTGTACTGCGCTTCAGCGTTCTTTCGCTGCTCTTCGGCCTCCAGGAGTTGTTTGTTGAGTCCCGAAAGCCTCTGGATCACGATCGTCGTGTCTTCATCTGTTTTCACGATTCCCGCAGTCCGCTTCAGTTCAACGAGCCTTTCTTCACCCGCCTTGATCTCCGATTGAAGTTCGGCGATCCGGTCTTTTAGGAAGTCATTTGTCTTGCGATTGGTTCCGGTCCTCTTTTCCTGGTTTACCTTCGTGAAGACCTCGGAAATGCCGTTCACGATATACGCGGCAAGCACCGGATCGGAATGCCGGTAAGAAATATTGATCAGACGGGTATCTTTGACGGTCGCACGTGACTCTCTGACCGGGTCCACGATGAGCGATTTCTGGACGATGTCGACAAACGGCGCAAGCCTCACAGCCTCGTTCATCTCTTCGGTAGACGCAAGTTCCGTGTTGGAAGTGATTGGAGCTTCCTCAACTACGTCTGAGCCCGCTTTCTTACCATCCCCTGCCAAACCGAACGTCGAGAGCAAGCCCCGCCACGCGGAAACGGACTTGTTCGACTTCTCCTTCTGAAACTCCTCATTGGTGTCGAGATTCAGTTCCTTGATGACCCTCCGTAGAAGGCTCTCACTTGTAAGGAGTTGGAGTTGAGTATTGAAGTAGGCCGGGTCTGAAGTCGCCGTGGGAAGCCTTCGGTCCGGAGTAACCAGGTCCTGGTTGGCCTGCTCAAGATCCACCTGAACCGTAGCGCTGGCGAGATAAACGTTTGGTTTTCTCGCCATATAGATGGCGGTAAGCGTCGTCAGCAGCACAGTGATACCGAGGACCAGCCAAAGCCGTTTCCGAATAATTCGCCAGTATTCAAAGAGGGGGCTCTGTTCGCGAACCCCTTCGCCGCGGTACATTGAATACCCGCCGGTCGAAAGGGGCGCAACCGCTTCGAACGATCGCTCGATCTCCGCGCTCTCAGCCCTCGGCTTTCTTATTATTTCACGAGATTCTCTCATATGGTTTCGGGCTTAAAGGGGCACCCTGTAGAAAAGATTGCCGAGCCCGCCTGCAAGCGCTTTGAAAATTGTTTGTGTGAAAACCTTTCCGCTGTCGATCGGCACTTCGATGATATCGTTCGCCTGGATAATTGGATCCGCGATCTCCTTCTGAGCGATCTGCTTGAGATCGTAAACCAACTCAGTCTTCTGCGTGCTGCCCGACTGCTGGCGTTGTATTCTTACTTTTCCCGACTTTGCCGTTGAAGTAATTCCGCCTGCTTTCGCGATGGCCTGGGAAAGAGTGATCGGTTCCTTAAGGGCGATCTTTGCGGGTTCGTATACGGCACCGACCACGTAAGCTTCTTCTGCCTCGAGTACCGAAACAATGTCACCCGGTTCCATCCAAGGATTCACATCGCCCCCGAGCACATCGTTAACCTTGTAGGCAAAAAATTCAACGTCCGAAGCGGTTGCGTCGGGCTCCACGCACGCCGACCTGTTGCCCACTCTGGCTACCTGTATCCGCTGGCCTGATTTCTCGACATCAGGGCCTCCTGCAAGAGCGATCAGCTCCAGAAGGCGCACCCTGCGGTTAAGAAAAAAGCTCCCGGGTTTGTTAACCGCCCCGATCACCGCGAAAGGCTGCGACCTCTGTTCGACAGCCCGGACATTAACAAAGGGGCTCCGTAAATAGCCCTTGTAGAGTTCTGAGATATCGTTGGCGAGTTCTCTTTCCGTCCTGCAGACCGCGACGATCGGCCTGTCGATCCTGGGCAGGATGATCGTGCCGTCCTGGGCTACCGAAAGTGTCTGGGACAGCTCCGGATGGCGGTAGACGTTGACCTGCAAAACGTCCTCGAATCCAATTCGATAACGCTCGCTATTGTCTTTGGCGTCCGTCGCAACGGCGGTCCCGTCCTTCGTGATCGCTTCCGGCTGTTCGGCCGGGGTCTGGGCCTTAATCGGAAATGCTGATGCACCTGACAGCAAAATAAAGGCGCACACCAGGGCTTTTGCCAAAGCCGGTGCGAATGTCTTTCTCATAATCGTTCTCCGGTCTTGCTTGAGTTGAATCGATTTCTTTTGCGT
>JAHEEZ010000126.1 GCA_024640445.1 Acidobacteriota bacterium
TTTCCATTTCTTGATTGTCAGAACGCCCCGTGGCATTTCTTGTATTTCTTGCCAGATCCGCAGTGGCACGGATCATTCGGTTTCGTTTTCGGAGTGTCCCGGACAAACGGCGTGTGCTTCAATGCCTCTTCACCAGCCGAGCTCACGCCTTCGTAAGCGCCGGTGAACGCCATTCCGGCGGCCTGCCGTTTCGCCCTTTGCCGTTCAAGCCTTTCGAGGCGCTCCATCTCTTCCTGTTCATCGCGCTGGACGATTTCGAGGTTGAACAGCGAGCGCGCCGTGTTCGTGTCGATACGGTCAAGCATGTCCTGGAACATGTCGAAACTCTGTTTCTTGTATTCGACCAGAGGATCTTTCTGGCCGTATCCGACAAGTCCGATTCCCTGCTTCAAGTGGTCGATCGAAAGAAGATGGTCTTTCCATTGCGAGTCGATGATATTGAGCATTATGTAACGCTCATAGGCCCGCAGCGATTCGGTTCCGGCCTGCTTTTCCTTTTCTGAATAGCTCCCAAGCGCCTTGTTCCAGATCGCTTCCTGGATCTCTTCCGGGTTCATCGTGGTGAAATCCACACCCGCGTCAACCGCGGGATCGACGGCGTATATGTTTTCCACTTCAGCCGCGTAAGTGTCGATATCCCATTCATCGGGCGCGACAGCAACGTTAAGGAAGTAACCGGTCAGATCGCTCAGGAGATCCGCGGCCACGCCGCTGCTGCCGAGAAGGTACTCACGGTGATCCGGCTCAAACATAAGTTGCCGGCGCAGACCGTAGATCGTCTCGCGCTGGCGGTTCATAACATCGTCGTACTTGAGCACGTGTTTACGAGTTTCGAAGTTCCTTGCTTCAACCGCTTTCTGGGCGCGCTCGATCTGCTTCGAAACTGTTTTGGATTCGATCGCGATGCCCTCTTCCATCCCGAGCCAGCTCATCATGGAACGGACCTTGTCTCCCGCGAAGATCCTCATCAGATCGTCCTCAAGCGAAAGGAAGAAGCGGGATCTTCCGGGATCTCCCTGGCGGCCGGAACGGCCTCGAAGCTGGTTGTCGATCCTGCGGGATTCGTGACGCTCAGTTGCGAGTATGTAAAGACCCCCCGCTTCAAGCACCTCCCTGTGTTCGTCTTCGACCACCCGTTTCGCTTTTGCCAGTGAGGTTTTGAATTGTTCTTCAGTGGCCTCGTCCGGGTTTATTTCCTGACGCTTCAGGTAATCCTTAGCCAGTTCTTCAGGATTTCCGCCGAGCAAAATGTCAGTTCCGCGGCCAGCCATGTTGGTGGCGATCGTAACCGCGCCCTTCCGTCCCGCCTGGGCTACGATCTCAGCTTCGCGCTCGTGGTACTTGGCGTTAAGCACATTGTGCGGGATGCTTTCTTTCTTGAGCCGGTCGGCGATCAGTTCCGAGTTTTCGACCGAAACGGTACCGACAAGCACGGGTTGACCATGCTCGTGACAACGCTTTATCTCTTCCACGACCGCGTTCCATTTCTCCGGCAGCGTCCGGTAGATGATGTCCGAGTTATCCTCGCGGACCATCGGCCTGTTGGTCGGGATCACGATCACGCTTAGACCGTAAGTAGTCTGAAACTCCTCCGCTTCCGTTTCCGCCGTACCGGTCATACCGGACAGTTTCTCGTACATACGGAAGTAATTCTGAAGGGTGATGGTCGCAAGCGTCTGGTTCTCGCGTTCGATCGTAACCTCTTCTTTAGCCTCGACTGCCTGGTGAAGGCCGTCGGACCAGCGCCTGCCCTGCATCAGGCGTCCGGTGAAGTCGTCGACTATGATCACCTCGCCGTCCTGGACGACGTAATGATGGTCGCGCTTGTACAGCGTGTGTGCCTTCAATGCCTGTTCAAGGCAGTGCAGCAGTTCCATGTTGCCGGGATCGTATAGATTCTCGACCCTCAGAAGCCGTTCACATTTCGAGACTCCCTGTTCGGTGAACACAGCGGAGTGATTCTTCTCGTCGACCAGGTAATCACCGGTAGTTACCTTTGTTACCTCGTCCTTGTCGCCCTTCTCGAGTTTCGGAATGATCTCGTTCGCGACGTAGTACTTGTCCGTAGCCTCGTCGGAAGCGCCGGAAATGATGAGCGGCGTCCTGGCTTCGTCGATAAGGATCGAGTCGACCTCGTCGATGATCGCGAAATAGTGATCGTGTTGTACCAGCGACTCGACGTCGAACTTCATATTGTCGCGAAGGTAGTCGAACCCGAATTCGTTATTGGTACCGTACGTGATGTCGCAAGCGTAAGAGTCCTTCCGTGCGACATCGTCCATGTCGTTCTGGATACAGCCCACGGTCAGTCCCAGAAACTTATGGATCGTACCCATCCAGTCAGCGTCGCGTTTCGCCAGGTAATCGTTCACAGTGACGATATGAACACCGCGTCCCGTCAACCCGTTGAGATATGCGGGAAGAGTCGACACAAGGGTCTTTCCTTCACCCGTTCTCATCTCCGCGATCTTGCCCTGGTGGAGCACCATTCCGCCGATCAACTGAACGTCAAAGTGGCGCATGCCGGTAACTCTGATCGAAGCCTCCCGAACGGTGGCGAACGCTTCGGGCATTATCTCGTTCAGAACATCCTGTTCGACCTTTCGCTTTTCTTCCTGGTCTTCAATTCCTTCAAGGGCTTCTTTCAGGCGCGAGCGGAACTTGTCGGTCTGCGCCTTAAGCTCGTCATCCGAAAGCTTCTGTATTTCCGGCTCAAGTAAGTTGATCTCGTCCACAGCGGACTTTGCCGTCTTGAGATACTGGTCCGTTTCGGTACCGAATATCTTTTTTACTAATTTGTCTGCAAAACTGTTAACAGCCATAAATCCTCTTCTGCGACCGGTTCTTCGGCCGCCGTATTAGCGGAAGGCTATGCCATCGCGCATGTATATAGGTATCTATCGCCGCCTCGGGCGGCAAAACTAAAGAGTCTAGCGGATTTTTGCGGAATTGAAAGCGCGCGGAACGGTTTTGGCTCCGTTGCGGCGTCCGCACGATGAGAGGCTGTTATATTGAGGCGCGGGCAAGCATGGAAACGACAAAGATCTGGTCGTTAACGTGGATCGATTCCAGGGAATCGCCTGCGAATGCTGAAGACGCTCCGCCCCGGCTCCATCTTGTCGGCCTGAGCACGGCTGGAGACGAAGACGGGAAAGAGACTATTTCGTCCTGAGCTGACTCCTGGCGAAGTTTCAGTTTCGAGAGGACCGTGTTCGTCTTCGAAGTGAATTCGAAGATCCTGGACTGGGCGTCTCCCGAAAAATTCGCCTGAGCCAGGACTTGCGGCGAGACGCCGACAAGTACCAGTCCCAGATACACGGATATCGTGGTGACGAGCTGTATCGGATTTTGGTGTCTCGCGGTCTTCATAGGCCGGGCAATAGTTTACAACATCGGAACCGCTTCCATTAAACCGTTCCGGACGTCGTTGTTCTTCCAGCGGATGCTTTGGCAACAGGAAACGGCCTGGGCCTTTCGGTTCGACAAGCCCCGGCCGTCCTTAAGAATGGGAATTCAATCAAGAAATCAGAGGCCCGAACGGTCACTTGTGTTGCTTTTTTCAAGCCTGCTGTTCGGCTGCGAAGGAGAAGGCGATTGGAGTTTCTTCTTGGCCTTTTCCGCCTGATATTCCTGAAGTCTTGTGTTTATGATCTGCTGAGCAATGTCTTTTTTCAAAATGAAGTCTATCTTGAGCAGATTCTTTTCGTTATTGATCTCAGCCGCGTTCAGCAGAACCACTTCATCTTCTTTCAGCACCTTTGTGCCGTTATTGTGAAGATTAAGCGCGAACGATTTCATAGTCCGGAATCCGGAAGCCACCATTCGGGCGTTGTTCTGGCTGGGCATGATCGCGATGATATTCACTGCCAACTGCTCGTCGTCCTGGAAGAACACGACCCTGACGTTCTTGATGCCCTGGTCGCTCAGGTACACTAGCCAACCGCTGTCTCCCACCTTCTCAACCGCATCCTTCGCGACGAGTATCATCTGCGGATCGCCCTGTTCCTCTTCCGGAATCCACCTGGATCTCTCTGGGTCCAGCCTGCCTTCTTCAGTGACATAGGCGTTCATCACTACGTGGAACTTGCCTTTCAGATCGACCTTGCGGGCGTTTACTTTCTCGACCACGCCATCTACAAAATCATAGAGCGGTTGTTTGTTGATCTCGACAGCAGGAAGCGGACTGTTGTCGTCGGGTTTCGCTGATGGCTTGACGCCGGGTGAAGGCGATTTCGCCGGCTTGTCGGTGTTAGCCGCCACGTCTTCCTTGCCCGGCCTGGCATTATCGTCGAGATCCGCCAAAGGATCATCGGGAAGATCTCCGTCCACCACACTGTCCTTCTTTTTCGGCAAGATCGGCTTTCGATTAAACAGATCGTTATTTGTTTTCGGGGCAGGCGGAAGGATAGGCGGCTGCAAGATCTCAAACGGATTCTCCTGCTTCATCGCCAACTCGTCGCGATTCGCGATCTGGAAGTAACCGGCGGGATATTTCAAAGAGGGCTCCACGTTCGTCTGGTCCACCCACACCACATCCGATTCTTTGATCTTGGTCTCTTCGTATTCTTTGACAACGTAGCCGGCATCCGTAGCCAGGAGTTTGGTGCTGAAGTAAACCGTGTCAAGAACCGAACACACCCTGTTTACAAAGGGGCTTTCGCATGCGCTCTTTGCAAGCATGTTGGTCTGACCGACCACGGCAATAAAGACGAAGTTGAGTAGAGCGGCGATCCCGAAGAACTTATACATTCTCGGGCTCAACTCCAGACTCTTCAACTCGTATCCCTGTAAGAAATCCTTGTCCTGCATATTCTTGAAACCGTTCTGTCGAAAAAATATTGAGCGTGAACTTCAAAGTGCTTATGACGCCCTGTCCCCGCTTTTAGTTGCGGGACAATCGTTGATGTTACCACTTTTGCACGCCGCGCAAAAGAATTCGACATAGTGGAAATTAACATTTAACATCGGGCTTATGGCACCAAGAAAAGGGCAGAAAGGGGGTGGCGGGAATTACAGGAACAGTCGCGACGATCGGCGTCGGCACAGCGCTAAGCGTGGACCGTCTGACAGGCCTTCCGACGGGAGACAGGAAGAGTACCGCGCGCCAAGATATTCGCCCGCACAACTTGAGGCGGTTGAGGAATTGCTTTCGGGGATAGGGACTCCGGAACCTGCGCCGTTCGTTCCGGACGATTTCCAGACGGAGGCCTTGTCGGCCATAGAAACGGAAGATGTCCTTGTGACGGCTCCAACCGGAAGCGGGAAAACGTGGATCGCCCGCGAAGAGATCAGGCGGCTTTTGGAAAAAGGGCAGAGGGCCTGGTACACAACGCCTTTGAAGGCGCTTACGAATTCGAAATACACGGAATTTGGAATTGAGTTCGGAGCCGAGAATGTTGGAATCCTTACGGGAGACCGGAAAGAAAACGCGTCGGCACCGTTGATCGTGGGAACGACCGAGATCTACCGAAACCAGGTGTTCGATTCGCTCCGTTCCGGTGAACAGGTGGACACCGATTTTGTGATCCTGGACGAAGCCCACTATCTTGCGGACGACGATCGCGGACACGTCTGGGAAGAGGCGATCATCCTCACCCCCCCGAGGATCAGGATACTTCTTCTCTCAGCGACAATCGGCAACGCCGATGAATTCGCTGATTGGATCGCCGAGGTCCGCGGAACGAAGGTCCGCGTCATTAACCGCGCCGGTGACCGTCCGGTAGAACTCCGCGCCGCGTTTCTGGCCCCAAACCTTCAGCTTTTCCCTTTGATAAACAAGAACGGCAAGTTCAACCGCGAGATAGAACAGTTCCGCAAACGGGACAGCGGATACGGGAGAAGGAGATACTGAATACAAAGGCCTTCGGTCAATGATCGATGAACATTGAGAAATGAGATACGACCTCCCGGACATACCGCCTCCAAAACTTATAACCGCCCTCAGGAACTACAATCTTCTGCCGGTGATAGTCTTCGTCCCTTCGCGCAGGAAATGCGACGAGTCCGCGGCCGAGGTCGCGCTAGACACGACCTTTAGGGCGGACATATCTAAACAGGCGGAAAGACAGTCTCTTTTTGACCAGTACGCCGGCGAAAATCCGGAGATCAAGCGGCATAAACATCGCAACATTCTTGTTAATGCCGGAATAGCCTCGCATCACGCCGGCCACCTGCCATCCTGGAAACTTCTTGTCGAAACGATGATGTCGTCCGGGTTGCTAAACGCCATTTTCGCTACCTCAACAGTCGCGGCAGGCGTCGATTTTCCGGCGAGGACGGTCGTTGTGCTGAACTCGGACACGAGAGGAAACGACGGATGGCGGTCCCTTCAGGCTTCCGAACTTCAGCAAATGACGGGGCGCGCCGGCAGGCGGGGAAAGGACAATGTCGGATTCATCGTTCTCGCGCCCGGCAGGTTCCAGGATCCTGGAAAGATCGCGGAATTGCTCAGTTCACCCGCGGATCCGCTTGATAGCAAGTTTCGCGCAACCTATACAAATCTCCTGAACCTTCTCGACGCGTTCGACAATTTCGCGCAGGTAAGGGAAATAGCTGAGAAAAGCTTTGCGTTCCGAGAAACCGCTAAGAAGGTAGCAGGACTGGAAAAGAAATCGGTCCATATCAGGGACGAGATCTCCAAAAGGCTTACATCCGGGGGGATCTCACTGCCGGTGGAAGCGGCGCTTGGATTTGAGAGACTCGCCGGGGTGCGCTCTAGGCTAACTGAAAAGCTCCCCGAGACACGCGCCGAGATGCTGCGGCGTTGGCTTGCTGAGAATGTCCGTGAGGGAAGGATCGTCTCAAAGAACAAGAGCGGCCGCGGTTTCCTTCTGGTGCTCAACGTCTTTGGCGACAAGGTTGTCGCGATGCGCGATGACGGCCGCGGTTCCACGATCTCGCTTTCGAGGATCAAGCGCGTTTATGGAAAGAAATACCCGCTTGACGAAAGTTCGATCGAAAAAGCATTCGAGGACATACACACCGGCCGGAACCCGATCCTGAAAGAGCCGAAATTGTCTCAAAAGAAAGAAGATCCTTCCGAAGCCGCCGAGTTGATCGGCCGGTTGATGGCGGACATTATTCCGGACGGTCTTTCAGATGAAATGAAAGAAGAGGCCGAAACCGCACTTTGGGAATGCGCCGGTGACGCCAACAGGCTGGAATCGATCGGCAGGGACATAGCAAATTTGAGGAGCGGCATCTGGGTGCCTTTTGAAAGGAGGGCGAGGGTACTGGATTACTTCGGTTATCTTGATTTTGAGAGCCAGTCCGTTACACTCGACGGTCAGTGGCTTGCTGACCTCAGGCTTGATCGGCCGCTCCTTGTCGGCGAGGCGTTGAAAGAAGGGATATTCGAGAAGCTTGGAAAAAGCGAGATCGCGGGATTCATGGCGGCCCTTGCATCCGATCCGGACAGGGATTATGGCAACCTCACTCCTTCCGGAAAATTACTTTCTGTCCTCACGGAGTTTGAAGAGGTAATTTACGACGTATCAAAAGTGGAGTGGAAATTCGGAGTCGAGCCTTCTGAAGAGATCAACCTTTCTGCGGCGGCAACCGCGGAAAGCTGGGCACACGGTTCGGGTTGGGAAAGTCTTGTCAGAAATACGAGGGCTGAGGAAGGCGACCTTGTGCGGCTGCTTTCGAGAACCGGTGAGGCGCTGATGCAGATAGCCAGACTGAAAGGATCGAAACTCGAAGCCGCCTCGGCGGCGCGGGAAACCGCGGAGATCCTCCTGAGGGATCCGATCAGGTGAATCTTCCTGAGCGTTTCCTTCGAAACAAACATATAAGCGTTCAAACTGACAACGGCGGCGACGATTTGATATGATTTCCGTTTGAATGCATTCATTGCAGTTCGATGAATCAAATATGAAAGTTCTACTTGCAGACGAATTCGGATTTTGTTTCGGAGTCGAACGCGCGGTCGAGATGGTCGAGGAATCGCTCGGCCGCAACGAGGTCGTTCGGACTCTCGGACCTCTCATCCACAATGAACAGGAGATGGAGAGGCTCGGCAATAAAGGCGTGACAACGATCAGCGAACCGGTCCAGATATCCCGCGGAGAAACGGCGGTGATAAGAGCTCATGGAGTGGCCCCGGACGTTGAAAAGGAACTTCAGGAAAAGGCATCGAAGGTTGTCGACGCTACGTGCCCGTTCGTAACACGGGTACAGAGGCTGGCCGCCCGGGCGGCCAGCGAAAACCGGCACGTGATAGTCATTGGAAACCCCGAGCATCCGGAAATGATCGGAGTGAAAGGATACGCTCCCGATAATGCCTTCGTGATCAAAGACGAATCTGAGGTCGCCGGTCTTCCAAAGCTGAACAACCCTCTCGTGGTCTCACAAACAACTATCAAGGCTAAGACCTTTTTCGACACTGCAGAAGCGATTAAGAACGTCGCTGAAGGTGAAACCCAGGTGATCAACACGATCTGTTCGGCCACAAGGGACCGGCAAGACGCGGCCAGAGCCTTGGCGGGCGAGGTTGAAGCGTTTTATGTGATCGGCGGCGATCACTCCTCTAACAGCAGAAAACTCTTGAATGTCTGCAAGGAACAGTGTGAGAAGAGTTTTCTCATCCAAACGGAAGAGGACATTGATCCGAAGGATCTGGAAGGGATCGAAACCGTTGGGGTGACTGCAGGAGCTTCGACCCCGAAATGGTTGATCGACAGGGTTGTAGAAAGGCTTTCGGCGCTTGGCGTTTGATGGGTTTCACTTGAAAAGAAAAAAGCCGGTCATGTGCCGGCTTTTTTTGTTTTAAGGATTACCTAGAACTCAGGGAACCCGCAATCTCTGACCAACCTTAAGGCTGCCCGGCGTGGATAGAACATCCCGGTTGGCGTTGTAAATATCCATATAGCGCCGCGAAGTTCCATAGAACCTTATGCTGATCTTGCCAAGCGTGTCGCCGGGCTGAACCGTATAGGTCCTGTACTCGCCATTTGGAACCGCCGAGTATTCTTCACTGCGCTCCTCTTCCTGAGCCGAATATCGCGGCAGATTCACCGACTTGTTCAAATAAACTCCGAACTCCGTTCCTGCTTTGACCTCGGCATCCTCTCCCTTGGTCATTTTTTCACCTATCAGCCCGCCGATCGCGCCTGCGATGCCTCCGATCAAGGCTCCTTTTCCACCCCCGATCGCTGCTCCGATCACCGCTCCTCCGGCTCCACCGCCGCCGATGAAGATGATCTTCCGATTCTTCATCTCGTCGCCGGACGCGGTCCCCTCGTTATCGCTTTTTGCCTTGTCGGTATCAAGATTTGTTAGCGAACCGCTTATCTGGCGAACGGTCCCGTTCGGGAGCCGCAATTCCCTGAAACTGACATCGATCGTTCCGGCATCTCCACCTTTTTGCGCCTTCTTGACCGCATCAATGTAACCCACGACCGTTGATCCTACCGGGATCACGACGAAGCCCGTCGAAGCGTAAACGGGTTCTGTCACCTTGCAAGTAAAGCGGTCCCCGACCTGCGAAATCTTCGAAGAGATCTTGTTCTCGATCCTTACACGGATTCGTTCCCCGGCGTCTACCTTGTAGCCCCTATTCTGCGCCATAACGCCTGATACGCCGGCAGCGGCGATCAGGATCAGAGCGGAGATCGTTCTTGTTAAGTAGTACTTGTTCATTTTCTTGGCCACCTCAAATATCAAACTTCTCTATTGTGATTTTCCAACCAAACCGAGCCGTTCGGCAGGTTCTGGTTAGCAGGAAGG
>JAHEEZ010000369.1 GCA_024640445.1 Acidobacteriota bacterium
CAGATGGCCTGCGCGGACTGCTTGCTAACCTGAAAGCGAGACGGCCCGCCGGAGCGAGCGGACCGCACATTCGTATGACGATCGATGACATCTCGCGATTCCTGGAGAGGCCGGATACGCCGAGAAAAGCCACAAATCCTCTGCCCGAACCGCCGGGCGACCCGATCGGGAGCCAGTGATCAGGTGTCAGGGATCAAGGATCAGGTTTCGCTGTGTCAGGTCATTGTTGCGCTGACGTTGGAAAACCTGATAGTTGGAACTCCGTAGATGAGGCCCGATCATTGAAACTTGATCAATGACTGTGATAGTTCGGGAAGGGCCCGTTCGCAGGGGTCTTCTGCGGGTTCTTCCTTATCGCTTCCATCGTCACCTCGACCGCTTTTTCAAGCTGGGGATCTCGTCCCTGGCGCCAAAGCTTCGGATCCAGGTTCACCTCGATATCCGGAGCCACGCCCTTGTTTTCCACATCCAGTTCGCCCTGAAGATTTCGGAATGCGACCCTTGGAGCCGTCACGGAACCGCCGTCGATAAGCGCGGGGTATGCATAGATCCCGACCAGTCCTCCCCAGGTGCGCATTCCCACCAGCGGCCCAACCTTAGCCTCGCGGAAAAGCCACGGCAGCAGGTCGCCTCCGCTTCCCGCATACTCGTTGATTATCAGGGTCTTGGGACCGTAGATCGATGCGACCGGCGTCGTGAAGTTGTCGCCCTCGCGGGTGGACCAGTAGTTCATCAGGGGACGTTTCATGGCGTCGATCATATAGTCCGCCGCGGAACCGCCTCCGTTGAAGCGTTCGTCTATGATGGCTCCTTCCTTGTCGATCTGCGCGAAGTAATACCGGTTGAAGTTCGTGTAGCCGGCGCCGCCCGTGTTGGGCAGATAGACGTAGCCGAGTTTTCCTCCGCTGAGTTCCGCGACCTTGCGCCGGTTCCCTTCTATCCAGTCGAGCCGCCTGAGACCCCCGTCGTTGCCTATGGGCACGACCGTGACCTCCCGCGAACCGCTTCCATCCGGATTCGCGCCAACCTTGATGACGGTCTGCCTTCCTGCGGTTCCTTCGAAGAAAGAAAAGACGTTGTCGGTCCCCTTCAGATCCCGTCCGTTGACCGCGAGAAGATACTCACCGGCCTTTACGTTCAGGCCCGGCTGGGTCAGAGGCGCGTTGAGCCCGGGGTTCCAGTTCTCTCCGTTGAAGATCTTCTTGAACCGGTAACGTCCATTCTCAACCGAATAGTCCGCTCCGAGCAGACCTACATTTACAGTTGATGGCTGAGGCGAATCGCCGCCGCCGGAGTTGTGGTGTCCGACGGTCATGTTGCCGAGCATTTCCTGGAACAGATAGTTCAGGTCGGCGCGGGTCGCGAGTCCTTCAAGGAACGGCCTGTATTTCGCTTTTGTCGCGGCAAGGTCAAGACCGTGAAGTTTCGGATCGTAGAAGAAATCACGCTGAATGCGCCACGCCTCGTCGTACATCTGAGCCCATTCTGCCTTCGGATCTACTGCGACCGTCATTTCAGAAAGGTTGAGAGCACCGTCACCCGGCTTCAAAGGGCCAGCGGCACCGGCGATCTGAACCCTGCCGCGGCCCTGCCCGACCAGCATTTTTTCGCCATTTGCGGAAATGTCGAACAACGTGACATTGTCCGCGACCTTTTCCGCTTTTCGTTTGTCGAGGCCGAACCTGTGGAGTGTGAATCCCTGAGAATTGCCGTTAGATGTTCCGCTTGCAGGAACCGCTTCAGCAAGGAAGAAGGTGCCGGTCTTTCCGGGTACCAGCGCCCGGTAATCCCTCGCGGCAAGCGGTAGATCGACGATCCTCTGGTCGATGCCTTCGAAATCGATCTTTACCGTCGGGCCTTCGGGCTTCGCTGCATCTTTCTTCTTGTCGCCTTGATCCTTCTTGTCACCTTCCTCTGCACCATTCTTCTTTTCTTCCGTCTTTTCCGGTTCCTTCACCTTCTCTTCATCGCTCTCAGGTTTGAGGAGGGACGGTTCGTCTTTGCCCAGCACGATCGCATAGACGCTGCGGGTGGTGCTGTACGGATACCCCGACATATCGAGCCAGCCCGTTGTGGGGCCGTTGTCGGTGCTTGCCGTGAAGTAAATGTACTTTCCATTTGCGTCAAACGCGGCGTATCTGGCGTCGCTCAGCCCATCGCTCAGTTGCGTCGCCTTGCCGGTTTCCAGCGAGTACACATACACCGCGCCAAGCCTGTTCTTCAACTGCTTTGTGTAAACGATCCATTTGCTGTCGGGCGACCAGGCAGGATCGAGAAACAGGAACGGGTTCTCGAATCTGTTCGTGTCGACCTTTGTCATCGCGCCCTTCTCGATGTCCAGGTACCACACATTCAGCCGCTTGTCGGTGAAGAGTATCTTCTTGCTGTCGGGTGAAAAATGCGGGCCATAGAAATACGAGGATGGATTGCCGAGTGAGATCTTCTTTACCTCACCCATCCCGGACTGGTCACGAAGATGAAGAGCATATTCGCCCGATTCATCCGAAAAATACGCGATCCATTTTCCGTCCGGCGACCAGGCGGGATCACGCTCGGCAACTCCAGATGAATTGGTCAAATTCCTGGCGTTTCCTTTTTCCGCGGGAACTGTGAGTATCTCGCCACGAGCTTCAAATACAGCGCGTGCGCCGTTCGGCGAGATCGCGGCGCCGGATATCGCGGCCGCCACCCTCTCATAGCGCGGCCTTACCTCCGGAAAATCGCCGCGGACCGTGATGTTTACCTTTTGGTTCTTTCCGCTCGAGGGATCGAAGATGCCGATCGATCCGAATTGTTCATAAACGATGCCGTC
>JAHEEZ010000127.1 GCA_024640445.1 Acidobacteriota bacterium
GGAGAACCCTTTCCTGTGCGGCTTTATCCATGCGACCTTTTCCAGGACCACGATCGTCAGCGGACCATGGCCACCCTGATAAATTGGGCAAAAAATCACCCCGTGCGGTTACCTTCAGGGTCTCACAGCCTCTCGGACCGTAGAAAGAATTCCAACTTTCGAATACTCCCTCTTATGTATTACCCGCAACGAAGTTTGTCAAGATTTTTGATTTCCGCGTTTAACCCCGGAAAGGCAAGAGCAAGATATGTCTGAAGCCGGTCTTTACCCGTCGGAAAGTGCTCAGAGAGAGACCACAGACCCTTTAGGGGCCGTAAGTTTGTCACCCTTGATAACGACAGGCTCAACTAATTGAATGGAAAGAATCTCGGGACAAGCAGCACTATCGCGGCAAGTATGACAACCGTCAATGGCGTGCCCACTTTAATGTAATCCCAGCTTCTGTATCCGCCGGCTCCCATCACAAGCAGGTTCGCCTTGTGGCTGAACGGCGTCATGAACGCTGCCGAGGCCGCCAGAGCGACTCCCATCATCAGCGGATAAGGAGAAACCCCGACCCCTGCTGCGGTCGCAAGAACGACCGGCGTCAGGAGTACCACCGCCGGTGCTCCGTCCAGGCCCTGGCTTAAGAGGCTGGACAGAACAACGAGCGAAGCAAGAACCGCGTACGGTCCAAGTTCACCCGCGTACGCCATCACGTTATTGGCGATCAATGTCGCGGCGCCGCTCTTTTCCATCGCCGCTCCGACCGGAAGGACCGCGGCGACCAGGAAGATCGCACGCCACTCGATAACTCTGTATGCCTGCTTCATCGTCAACGCGCCGCTCAGGATTATGAGCGTAGCGGCCGCGAACGAAGCAACGTGGATCGGCTGATAACCGGTGACGACCAGGAGGATCATCACAATAAGCCCGCCTATCGCGAAAGGCGCCTTCTTCAGGTCCCGCTCGCCGTCGGGGATCTGCGAAAGCACCACAAGGTCTTCATCTTTGGCAAGATGCGCAAGCGAGCCCCGCTTGCCCTGCAGCAGAAGACCGTCGCCGACCCTCAGGACCAGCGATGAAAGTTCGTCCCTTATGGGCTGGCCCTCACGCCAGACCGCAAGGACCTGGATCCCCCGCCTGTTACGGAAATTGACCTCGGCCAGCGTCCTTCCGTCCAGCGAGGACCTCGGTGCGATCGTCGCCTCAACAACACCCACTTCTTCGGATTCAAGGCCGGGCGCGGACACCTGCGATACCAGCTCGACGTCGCCGATCTTCAGAAGGGTCTTCAGCCTTTCCTTTTCACCGCATACAAAAAGACGGTCGTCAGCCTGAAGGACGTATTGCGGAGAGATCGACCACTTGACCTTGTCTCCGCGAAGGATGCCAATGATCATCACGTTGGATAGATCCGAAACCTGGCTTTCGGCTATCGCCTTTCCGACGAGAGGAGAGTCGTTCGGCAAACGCACCACGAGGATCGGCTCGTCTCTCAGTTCGCTCAGCGCCTCGACGCCGGTGAGTTCAACATCGAAGAGATCAACGCGATCCGCCAATGCCCCCACCTTCTCACTGGTTCCCATCCCAAACAGCAGATCGCCCTCGCGAAACTGCAGATCGCGTATCCGCCCTGTCTTCCGCTCGCCGCCCCGCTCGATCGCGAAGACCGCGATTCCCAGTTTGTCACGGAAACCCGTTTCCCGAAGCGTCTTGCCCGGAAGCGAAGAACCCTCATTGATCCTCAATTTTACGCCGCTCACGCCCCGCTGCGGCGTTCCCAGCTGTTCGACGGTCGCATCGACCGCGTTAAGGCCGTGGATCTGATGGAGCTCCTTAAGCCGCTCCTCATTCCCGCTGACCAGGAGTTCGTCGCCCGGCTTTATGCTTATTTCCGCGGAAGGCGCCAGAAGCCGTTCTCCTTTTCGAAGTACGGCGGCGATCTGTATCCCCAGGGCGTTACCGATCTCCGTTTCGGCGAGTGTCCTGCCCTCTAGAGGAGAGCCCTGCGGGATCCGGATCGTGAACATCGCCTCTTCAAGCTTGTACAATGCGGCGAGTTCTTTGCCGGCATCTTCTTCCTGGATCTTTCGGTCCGGAAGAAGACGCCTGCCGATTGTCGCCATATAGATCACACCCATAACCACCAGGGCCAGGCCTATCGGTGTGAAGTCGAACAACGAGAAAGGCGTCAATCCCCGTTCGGCAAGCATTGCCCCAGCAAGGATGTTGGGCGGCGTTCCGACAAGTGTTGTGCCGCCTCCCAGGATCGCTCCGAACGATAGCGGCATGAACATCTTGGAAGCCGGAATTCCCGCCCTCCGGCCCAGGCTTGCGACGGTCGGCATCAGGACCGCTGTCGCCGCTATGTTGTTCATAAACGCGGACAGGGCGCCCGCTGTAAGCATTATCGTTATAAGTAGGGGAAGTTCGCGGCTTCCGACACCGCGGTGGATCCACACCGCCGCCTGGTCAGCGACACCGGAATTCATCAACGCGGCGCTGATGATAAAGATCGACAACATCGTGATGACAGCCGAAGAGGCGAATCCGGAAAAAGCCTGGTCCGCCGTCACATATCCTGCGAAGATCAGTATCACAAGCCCCAGGAACGCCGTCAGGTCGATCGGCAGCTTTTCCGTAAGGAACAGAATGATCATTCCCGCGAGAACTATCAGCAGGAAGGCGATTTCAAGGGTCATTCGGTTTTGGTTCTCCAGAGGATCGGGATCACGTGTTGGAAGTGGAATATTTTAGTTCGTTTCGGCCGCAGGACGGCATTCTCGTTAGCCAATTGGAACGCAGTATCTCATAAACCGGAATATGTTCCGAACGAATCCCCGGCATCAGAACCCGCGATTCCGGAATTCGTAGGAGATTTAAGGTGCTTGCTTGAGGCGGGATTCGCGAATAGACTTCAATTGCCAACAGCTGCTTATAGTACCCGAACGGAACAGCGTCATCATCCAAGGTGTTTTCAGATTGTCAGACCTTATTCGCGAAAATTAGGAAAGGGAACGGAAAAATATGTACTGCCCGAAATGCGGCACGGAAAATACTGGTGACGTCCGATTCTGCCGGAAGTGCGGATCGGAGCTGGAAACCGTTGCGGCACTTGTCGAAGGGAAACTTGTGATTGCGGAATCCGTTGAGAAGGAGGGATACTTCCAGAACCCTAGCTGGGAAAAGGCTCTTGTTCCATTTTTCTTCGGTGTCGCGATAATGATCGCGTCTTTCATACTCGGATTCGATCCAAACACCGGAGCGCCCCGCCCCTGGCTGGCCTTGCTGTTTATCGCGTTTCCGATCGTCGGCTTTGGCATAGCGCAGATCATCAAGGTTTCGAACAAGGACAAGGCGCGCAATTCTGTCACTGTCCGCGCGGCCTTCCCTGGAAGCGCTTCCGAAAGCGGGGCGAAAGGCCTGCCCGAATCGCGGACCGATTACGTGTCGCCGGACGAAGGGCGGGATCGACGCGAGCCCGAATACGTTCCGGGAAGCGTAACCGAAGGGACGACACGCCATCTGGAAATGGAAGAGGGCGTTACTACCAGCGATCTCTCCGATCAGGATTCAAACAACGAATAAGGGGATCTCCGCTCCCGGCTGGAACACTTGCAAACGGGTCGGGAACAGCACTCAATGACAACAGCCAACCGCTCACCTTTGAAATTTCCATTGCGGACAAGCCTCATTCTCCTTTCAGCGATCTATCTGCTGGCGGGAGCGGCGTGTTTGCCGACGACGAAGCCGACGTCAACGCCGATCACCTTCAAGGACGTCGCCGACAGGAGCGGTGTTACCGTCAGTCACATTTCCACGGATGAAAAACGATACATCGTCGAGTCGATGAGCGGAGGGGCCGCGGTCTTCGACTGCAACGGCGACGGGCTGCTCGACATAGCGACAGTGAACGGATCGACCGTCGAACGTTTCAGGAATGGCGGAGACTTTTTCGCGACCCTTTACCGCCAGGCATCACCAGCCAAAAGCGGGGAAATTAAGTTCGAGAACGTGACCGAACCGGCAGGACTTGGGAGAAAGGGTTGGGGAATGGGCGTCACGGCGGCCGATTTTGACTCGGACGGCAATATCGACCTTTTTGTGACCGGCTTCGGAGGGAACGCGGTTTACAAAGGAAAAGGAGGCTGCACGTTCGAAGACGTCACGGAAGAGTCGGGCCTGAAAGGCAGCGGGTTCCCGGGCGCCGCCGCCTGGGCGGACTATGACAGGGACGGCGACCTGGACGTGTTCGTGGCGGGTTACGTGTATCTGGATCTTGAAGATCTTCCGGTCTTCGGCAGTTCGCCGACCTGCAAATTCATGGAGATCGAGGTGCAGTGCGGACCGAGAGGACTTGAAGGCGAGCCGGACCACCTGTACCGAAACAATGGCGACGGCACTTTTGAGGATGTCGCTGACGCGGCTGGAGTGTCCGACGAAGAGAAGTATTACGGGCTCGGCGTGACCTGGTTCGACTATGACAATGACGGCTGGCAAGACCTGTACGTCGCCAACGACAGCCATCCGAACTACCTGTACCACAACAACGGCGACGGAACCTTCGATGACGTCAGCTTCGAGAGCGGGACCAGCTACAGCGGAATGGGCGCTGAACAGGGTTCAATGGGCCTCGCGATCGCGGATTACGACGAGGACGGATCGCTGGACATCTTTGTTACAAACTTTGACGGTGAGGCGAACACGCTGTACCGAAACCTGGGATCCAAAGGATTCTCGGACGTGGGCCAGGATTCAAATTCGGGGCCTCCCGGGAGGCCTTACACGGGGTGGGGAACCGGATTCTTCGACCTCGACAATGACGGATGGCCGGACCTTCTGGTTCTCAACGGCCACGTCTATCCGCAGGTCGAGTCCGCGAAGTCCGGCAGCCAGCCTGGGTTCAAACAGGGATTCCTGCTGCACAGAAACCTGGGTAACGGAAAATTCGAGGACGTGACCGCGAAGTCGGGTCTGGAAAAGGTCCCCTTGCGATCCCGGCGCGGCGCGGCATTCGGCGACCTGAACAACGACGGTCTCATCGATGTTGTGGTTACAAATCTCGGCGAGCCGCCGAACATTCTGCTGAACATGACCCGCAATCCGAACGCGAGCGTCACGCTGTGTCTGGAGGAGAGCGGGAAGAACCTCTTGGCGGCAGGAGCGCGCGTCACTTTGAAGACCGACAAACGAACCCTTGTGAAAGAAGTGCAGGCGGGTTCCAGCTATCTGTCGCAGAACGATCTGCGGCTTCATCTAGGGCTCGGCGCAGGCGAAAAGATCGAAAGCGTTGAAGTGCGTTGGAGCAATGGCGAGACGGAGAAGGTGGAAGAGATTAAACCGGGGAATATCGTTACGATTCGAGAAGGAAAAGGGGTCGTCGATTCGAAGCCCTATTCGGCGATCAACTGACGACGCGATTTAGCCGCTAGTTGACGACCTCGAACTGGACGAACTGGGACGCGATCTTCGGCTTGCCTTTCGCGGGTTTCACCGTGACGATCACCTGAAGGGCATAATCTCCCGGCTCAAGGCCCGCCGGAATAACCAGCGCCCCTACGATCACAGGAATCCCGGAGCCGCCTATTGATTCCTGCATTACCGGACTGTCCTTTCCTTCGAAAATGACCTTGCCGTCGTGAATAAGGCGGGTACGGAACAGTATGCCGGGCTCTTTGCCGGAGTTCATCGCGACACCGTATGCCTCCAGCGAATACTTCAGGATCGAACCCCGACGAAATCTCCGCAAGGCGGTGTCTGCCGATGCGGTAAGCCCTTCTTCACTGACGCTTTCCGATCCTGGAGCCGATCCTGTCTGCGCCTCGCGTTCCCATTCCGCGACGGATACGTTGTCGAGAATGATTCCTGACAGCACAAGCCTGTTCTTGCGAATCTCGGGTACCTGTATGAAGCGTGTCGCAGAACCTACCTTCTGAGTTGAACTGTCCACCACTGCCACGCGAAGTTGATAAGCGCCGGCCTTTTTTACAGGCACTTCGAAGCTGTAGACGATGCCATCCGCGATCGTGTCAGCGTATCGTTCGGGTTTCACCGTGATTGAGAATGTCTTGCTGAAGGTGTCCAAAGGAACCCCGTTGTCGCCGAAGTTTACTGCCAGAAGGTCGAAAGATCCTTTTCGGGAACCGTCCTTTTCTTCGGTGAATGTCAGATCTTTCAGATCGATGTGAAGCAACGACAGGATACCCAGTTTACCTTTCACGTCCTCCCTGAAAACAGCCTCAAGACTCAAGCTGAGTTCGTTTACCGCGAGAGGTGAGGTAAGAGCAGCGACGATCTTTTTAGAATCTGTAAGGCCCCTGAGTGCAGAATCCGGATCGCTGTCGGAGATGCCGAAGAAACCGCTCCGAAAGCGTACTTTGACATCCGGCCGCTTGACCTTGACCTCTAGCTGGTTGAAACGCCGCTTGTCGGGGTCGAAGAATTCAGCGTCCGGCTGGTAACCGACCAGATAATAACTTTGGTCGTCCAGCATCTTTCCGATGCCTACGCTCAGGTCATTCGAGTTGCGGAAAGTTAAGCCCCCGGTCTGCGAAGCGAGGAAGGTCAGTCCTTCCTGGGATTCCAGAAGTTGTCCCGTTCGCGAAGAGAGTCGTTCTCCGATCTCAGACGGCGTAAGCTCGGCTGCATCATCTCCCGCTGTAAGGGCTCCGGATTGCAGTCCTCTGGAGTCGATCGTGTAAACAACCACCGAAGAGCGGTTGGCCAGGTCGATGAGTCGTGTAAGAGAGTCAACGACCCTCGTGTTCCTTGTCCTGTTCTCCGTGCTCAGCCTTGAGATCCGGAATCCGTCCGACATTAGCATCACGGACTTGCGGCCTGGAAGTTCGCTCATTCCGCGCACTATGAAATTTACCGCCCCCAGCGTTCCCGTTGCAAAATAATCCTCTCGGAGGTCATCCGTGTCGTCGTCGTCGTGATCGAATCGTCCCTGTGAACCCGAAGCGCCCACACCTTCACGCACAGCCGAGAGCCGGGTGTCGCCCTTCTCGGTCTCTTGCAGAGGAGCGAACGCGCCGATAGCTCCTGTGCCCGCGGCGTTCCATCTCACTTTTTCGATTGCGGCGCGGAGTTGAGCTTTGTTTGTAGTGAACTGCTGAAGCGCGCCTATGCCGCCGCCGGTGCGAATTATCGCTACAAGATCACCGTCCTGCATCTGGTTGTCGACGAAGTTTTGAAGAGCCCGGCGGACGAGGTGCGCGCTTTCAAATGAGAGTGTAAGGTCGTCCACCACCAGTGCGATCGTACGGGCTATCCTGATCTTCCGCACGTCGTCGGTCATCTCGGGCAGCGGTACGCCATTGGAGTCAGTCTTCTCAACAGCTTTTTGCGCCGGAGCCGAAGAGACAAAGGAAAAATTGCTGATGTCCTGAAGTTCGCCGTTCTCGTATATCTCGATCTCGTCCTTTGTCAGATCCCCGACGGGTTTGCCGTCCTTGCCGGTCACAGTCACATCCACCTGGATCAGCGTTGTGGAGATCTTCACAACTTCGCCTTCTTGCGGGGACGGAACCGTCTGTCCAAAAATGGGGATTGAGCAGGTGACAAGCAGTAGGATCGTCAGTAAGCGTTTTCGCATAAGAGCTCGGTCGGTTTTGAAAGGAAATACAGCCGCAATTCTAGCACGACCGGGCGGGCGGCAAACCGACCCAGACATTCCGCACGAGGTGATCGCCCACCGCAATATTTTACGCAGAAACGATTGCTTTTCGGACAGGGCTCGCCCGCCGGGGAATGCGCCTTATTTCATTCAGGAAGTTTTCGGTTATTATTACCAACAAAGAACTCAAATCAACCAAACAACATCAGGGGACGCAAATCAATGAAATTCAACCGCCGAGACTTTCTCGCTTCCGCCGCCGCCACGGGTCTTCTGACCCAGACAGGGCTTCCAGCCGTCGCAAGACCCAGGACATCGGAGGACGGAACAAGCTCCGTTTCCAAGCCGGGCGAGGTGTCGATCTTCACGACCTCGAAAGATTCCGATAAGCGTATGTCCCTTACCGGCAAGGCGGCATTCGCGCCGATGGCACAACCTCTCGAAACGCAGTTCTGCGTATTTGTCGAGCCAAAGCAGAACTTTCAGACGTTCATCGGGATCGGCGCGGCATTGACGGATTCCGCCGCCGAGACGTTCGCGAAGATCCCGAAGGCGAAGCAGGATGAGTTCCTCGAGAAGCATTTCGACAAGGAAAAAGGCATCGGTTATAGGTTCGTAAGGACCAACATCCACAGCTGTGACTTTTCGAGCGGCAGTTATACATACGTGGACGAGGGCGACAAGGAACTGAAGACCTTCAATGTCGAGCACGACCGCAAGTACCGGATACCGTTCATAAAGAATTGCATTACCCGCGCCGGAGGAAAGCTGACATTGTTCGCCTCGCCGTGGAGCCCGCCCGCGTTCATGAAGACGACCGGGAATATGCTCAAAGGCGGAAAGCTGAAGGAAGATCACGCGGCTTCCTGGGCGATGTATTTCGCGAAGTTCATAAAGGCGTATGAGAAGGAAGGGATTCCGGTCTGGGGCCTAACGGTCCAGAACGAGCCGATGGCGACGCAGACCTGGGAATCCTGCATCTACTCGGCGGAAGAAGAGCGCGACTTTCTCAAGAACCATCTCGGCCCGACCTTGAAGAAAGAAGGTCTCGGCGACCGGAAGATCATCGTCTGGGACCACAACCGCGACCTGATAAACCAGAGGGTGAACACAATACTCGGTGATCCCGAAGCGGCGAAGTACGCATGGGGCGTGGGTTTCCACTGGTACGAGCCGTGGACCGGCGGCGAGATGATGTTCGACAACGTCGCGATGGTCAACCGGGCATATCCTGACAAACACCTGGTGTTCACAGAGGGCTGCGCGGATTCGTTCAATGCCGCGAAACTTGACGACTGGACGCTCGGCGAGCGCTACGCCCATTCGATGGTCAACGACTTCAACCGCGGGACCGTCGCCTGGACGGACTGGAACATCCTTCTGGACGAGAAGGGAGGTCCGAACCACGTCGGCAATTTCTGTTTCGCTCCGGTCCACGCGGACACGAAGACCGGAGAGTTGATCTACACGAATTCCTATTTTTACATCGGCCACTTCTCGAAATTCATCGAGCCTGGCGCGAAACGCGTCGCGTGTTCGCCGAGCCGCAGCGCGCTTGAATCGACCGCTTTCCGAAATCCGGACGGGACGCTTTCGGTTGTCGTGCTGAACACGGGAGAGAAGGAGATCCCGTATTACCTCTGGATCGAAGGAAACGCGGCAGAGGTCACGATCCCGGCGAGATCGATCCAGACATTGGTTGTTTAGGCGTGAATCGTGAATGGAGTATCGGAAGCCCGACCGTCAGGGCGGGCTCCCGTAAGAACTCAGGAGTCAGGAGTCAGAACTCAGAAGTCAGCATAAGAGACGTTTCGAGCAACCCGAGCATGTCCATCGCTTGAGCGCGATCGCGTAGCGATCACTTATCTTAGCCGTCGCCTTCAGGCCACGGTTGAAGGTCACAAGGGAATCTGCAGTCGCGTAGCGACGTGAATTGATACAACGTCCTTCCGTTCGCGATTTGTCATTGGGCACGCTCCCTGACGGTCGCAACGGAATCTGCATTCGCGTAGCGACGTGAATTGATCCAACGTCCTTCCGTTCGCGATTTGTCATTGGGCACGCTCCCTGACGGTC
The DNA here is from genome assembly GCA_024640445.1 of Acidobacteriota bacterium. Taxonomy (GTDB): domain Bacteria; phylum Acidobacteriota; class Blastocatellia; order Pyrinomonadales; family Pyrinomonadaceae; genus Aridibacter. The sequence continues at coordinate 9,677 of JAHEEZ010000127.1, forward strand.
GCGTTTCTGCCTATCACGATGCAGCGCGCAGCGCTGTTCC
>JAHEEZ010000370.1 GCA_024640445.1 Acidobacteriota bacterium
GTCCGTCGTCACGTCTGAGCGCCGCCAAAGCCGCGCGTAAATGAACACTGTCAGCATTCCGGTCAAGAGGAACGCCCACCAGACCCAGTTCCCGGCTACGCCGTTCGTTCGGACAAGGTCTGTGACAAGGTTGGGAGTGTCGGTCGAGAACGTAGTCGCGACCATCGACATTCCGAGCAGCCACCAGGGCAGGTTTCTGCCTGACAGAAAATACTCGGTAGTGTTCTTCCCCGACCGCTTCGAGACCCAAAGCCCGACTGTCAGGGTCAGCGCGAAGAATCCTATGACGACCGCGTAATCGATTGCCGCAAGCTTCATTTGTTTTCCTGTCTGGCCGGCGGAAACGCTGGAGTGCCGGGAAGAGAATTTCGGAGATTTGGGACATAATACAAGCCTTGGTATGAAAACGAAAACACTCGTGATACTCGCCGCGGGAATGGGAAGCCGGTACGGCGGAACCAAACAGCTTGATTCAATAACGCCCAACGGCGAGACGATCATCGATTTCAATCTCTACGACGCGCTGGTTGCCGGGATAGAAAAGGTCGTCTTCATCGTGCGGAGTTCGATACTGGAAGATGTCCGTTCCGAATTCGAGCCCAAACTCAGGGACCGTGCGGAAACCGAATACGTGTGTCAGGACGAATTCAGGCTTCCGGCCAAAGGCATCGGGCGAAAGAAGCCCTGGGGCACGGGCCATGCGATACTTTCAGCAAGCGAAGCCGTGGACGAGGATTTCTGGGTCGTCAATGCCGACGACCTTTACGGTCGGTCCACGTTCCTGCAGATGTCTTCGTCATCGACCGACGGGTTTTCCATGGCCGCGTTCCGACTCGGTTCGACGCTGTCCCCCAATGGCTCCGTGTCTCGCGGGCAATGCATAGTCGACGATGAAGGATTTCTGAAAGCCGTCGTAGAACGAAAAGGGATTTTAAGAGAAAATGGATCGATAACCTGTGACGATCCTGAAGACGTCCTCGAGCCGCTGACAGATAACACGGCCGTGTCGATGAACTTCTGGGGATTCACGCCGCGGATCTTCGAGCTGCTCGAAGAACGTTTCGGCGAATTCATCGCGGCAAGGGGTGACGATCCGGACGCCGAATTCTTCATAACGGAACCCGTAAACGATGCGATCGCCGAAGGCGAGGCAAGCGTCAGGGTATTGGTAACGAACGAGCAATGGGTAGGCGTGACCTATCGCGAAGACAGGGAAATGGCGGCAGCCCGCGTCCTGGAACTAAGATCAAGGGGAATATATCCCGCCAGACTTTGGTAAATGGAATTTCAAATTAACAAGATCTTCCGGCAATTCAACAAACCGGGAAAGATGTTGGAATATGAGCCGATCAAATCCGGCCATATCAATCATACATACTTTGTAGGGACCGATTGCGGAGACGCGTACATCCTGCAACGGATCAATCATCAGGTCTTCAAGGACCCGGAAGGGGTCGTCGCGAACAAGATTGCGGTCGCGCGGCATGTCGCCGAAAAGCGTTCCCATCTGCCTCCGGAGGATCGCCGTCGCCGCGTTCTTTCGTTCTTCCGCACCAACCACGGCCCCTATCTTCTAAAGGACAAGGATGGCGACTATTGGAACCTCATGTCCTTTATAGAAGAATCCAGGGTCTATCTTCGAACGCCGAACCGTAAGGTGGCATTCGAGGCGGGCAAGGCATTCGGCGGTTTCCTTCGTGATACGGAAGATCTCGACCCTTCGACCCTTGTGGACACCATTCCAAGGTTCCACAGCATGTCGCTCAGGTACGAACAATTCGACGAGGCTCTGCAAAAAGCGAACTCGAAGCGCACGAAACAGGCGGAAGAACTGGTCGCGTTCGCGAACGGCCTGCGTGAAGAAATGCAGAGTCTTGAAAAGCGGGTCATCGCCGGCGAGATCCCTTTGCGCGTCACGCATAACGACACGAAGATCTCTAACGCCCTGTTCTCGGAAGACGACGAGGCGCTTTGCGTGATCGACCTCGACACGGTGATGCAAGGCGTGGTTCACTTCGACTTTGGCGACGCGGTCCGGACCATCTGCAACACGGGCGACGAAGACGAGCAGGACATCGTCAAAGTCGGTTTCGAGATGGATTACTTTCAGGCGTTCGTCGAAGGGTTCCTCGGCGAGAGCGGTCTTGTGCTGACCGAGAACGAGATCGAGGGCCTTGCGTTCAGCTCAAAGGTGATGACCTTCATCGTCGGCCTCAGAATGCTGACGGACTTCCTGAACAACGACGTGTATTTCGATACCGCCTACGACCTGCACAACCTTGTCCGCGCTCGGAGCCAGTTCCGTCTTGCGGAACTGATCGGGGAGAGGCTGGAAGAAATGGACGCGATCGTCCGGACGGCCGCACGGAGAAGTTCAGCAGCAGAGAGCGCCGAGAAGAGTTTTTAGCCACAGATGAATGGGATGAACTGGGATAAGGAAAACAAGAGCCATAAAGAAACATAGCAATTGTTCTTTGCGGACCATTTTTCCTCAAAACAATCATCCGGGTTCATTTGTGTTTATCTGTGGTTAGCTTCCCTTCTTCTCCTAGTTCGGAGGCAAGTAGTTTGGGTGCCGCGCGATTTGTGATAAAGATAGATAACAATTCATTCACAGCCAACTGAGGGATAACCCCCGTCCCGTTTCATTGAAGAGGTTCAATATGGCAAAGCTAAACGTAAACAAGAAAGATTACGAGGTCGACTCGGATCCGAGCACCCCGCTATTGTGGGTGCTCCGCGATGATCTGGGTCTGACCGGGACCAAATTCGGCTGCGGCATCGCGCAATGCGGGGCCTGCACCGTTC
>JAHEEZ010000128.1 GCA_024640445.1 Acidobacteriota bacterium
CCGCGGCTTCCGGCTTGTGCGTGATGTCAAGATACTCCGCCCAGCGCCTGTCGCTGGCGACGTATGTCAGTGCCGTCAGCGCCGACATCGCGATAAACGTCACGCTGATCGCGAGACCGTCAAGGCCGTCGGTCAGGTTCACGGCATTCGAGGAGCCGAGAAGCACGAACACGATGAACCCGAGATAGATCCAGGGTCCGATGTAGCTTATCCCGTCCACCGCCGCAGTGGCCTTGAAGAATGGAATGCTGAGGTTCCAGGGATAGTTGGACATCAGCCAGAGGCATAGCCAAACGCCGACCGAGACTGCCACCTGGCCCAGCAATTTCTGTTTTCCGGTCAGGCCGAGGTTCCTCTTCTTGACGATCTTTATGTAATCGTCCGCAAATCCTACGGATGCAAAGAGCGTTGTGGCGCCGAGCGCGAGCCAAAGGTAGAGGCTGTCGAGCCTCGCCCAAAGCACGGTCGATAAAAAGACCGAGCCGATTATCAGAATGCCGCCCATCGTGGGCGTGCCCCTTTTCTCCTGGTGCGATTCCGGGCCTTCTTCGCGTATCTCCTGCCCGAATTTCATTTCCGCTAGCTTCCTGATCACCCTTCCGCCGAGAAAAAGTGAGATGAGAAGTGCTGTGATCGTCGCCCAGGTCGTGCGGAAAGTGATGTACTGGAAAACGTTCAGCCCCTTGAAAACGTAGGATTCGCTTCCGGCACCGTATTGCTTGTATATCAGCTGATATAAAAGGTAATAGAGCATTGTTGGTCAGTCGGTTGAAATAAGGTCCCCTGGCAGAACCTCAATTCTTGTACGTAACTGAATCTGATTTGAAAACTTCCAGAAGCTTCTCAAGCACGCGTTCGGTACGAACCCCGCGCGAACCCTTGATCAAAACCACATCTCCCGGCCGAACGATCTCGGAAAGCCGCCCCCCTGCTTCCCACGAGTCTGAGCAGAATTCGGCACCCTCAAGACCTCCCGCGCGAGCCGCTTCGACCATGTCGGACGCAAGCCCCCGGACGCCGATCAGAGTATCGATCCCGGAAGCCGCGATGCGGGCTCCGATCTCCTTGTGTATCTCTCTTTCCCCGCCGCCGAGTTCAAGCATCTCTCCTGCGACCACAATCCTGCGGCTCCCCTCAGGAGCGCCCTCGACAAGCGTACTCACCATCTTCATCAGGGCGTCGGGATTCGAATTATACGAATCGTTTATGACCGTAATATTTCCGTCAAGCCTGACGACTTCACCTCTCTGAGGCGGCGGCGCGACGGTTCCCAGCGCCGCAGCGATCTCTTTCGGCGTCATTGCGAAGCAGGAAGCGGCAGCGGCCGCGGCCAACGCGTTCGAAACATTGTGCCTGCCCGAAAAGGCCATCGTGACGTCAGCGGTCCCCGACGGCATCACCAGCCGAAAACGGGTCTCACCGAATCGCTCCGTCGTAACATTTTCCGCGCGCACGTCCGCCGCGTCGGCGAATCCGTAGGTGATCACAGGGCCGTAATGAAGTCCTTTCATACCGAGTACCCTTTCATCGTCGGCATTAAGAACTGCGGTCCCGCCGGGTTTGATCCCTTCGACCAGTTCCGCTTTTGCGTCGCGTATCCTTTCGATCGAACCAAGATGCTCAACATGGACCGGAAGCACATTCAACTCGATGCCGACATCGGGCGGCGTGATCTCGCACAACCGCGCGATCTCCCTGTTCGGCGTGGACATTCCCATCTCAAGCACCGCGACGTCGTGATCCGGCTCTGCAACAAGCTTGAGAACCGTCATCGGGTGGCCGAGGCCGTTATTCATGTTCTTCACGTTCTTCAGGATCTTCCGGCCGGACGCCCCAAGAACGTGAGCGGTCAGTTCTTTGGCGGTCGTCTTGCCCGCGCTGCCGGTGACGGCGACGACAGGACGGTTCCAATCCCTGTAGACCGCCCCGGCGAGCTTCTGAAACGCGACGATCACATCGTCGGCAAAGATCAGCCGGTCGCTGAAATCTTCGAGTTCGTGCCGGTGCGCTTTGAAACGGTCTTCCCGAACCACACAGGCAGTGGCTCCTTTATCGAAAGCCGCAGGAACAAATATTGTCCCGTCAAGAAAGTCGCCGTTGAATCCGTTTTCGGCGAATTCCGGCTGCGAGAAGGCAAAAAACAAGTCACCCGCTTTTACCTCGCGTGAATCCGTCGAAAAGGATGTCACTTCGATGCCGAGCAAAGCGGGGTCCGTGTTTGACGCAGTTGCTGCGTTCATATGTCTGATCGCCGTCTCTAGTTTCAAGTCTTGTTCCTGGGCCGGTCCGCCGGCTCTTTCGCGTCCTTCTTTGTGTTCTCCGCCGTTTCTTCGGCGTCTTTGATGACCGCTTTCCGGTCCCTGGTGTCAGCGGGCGCCGCCTCTTTCCCTGGCGTTTCTTCCGCCTCTTTTGAATCTTCGATCACGGTTCCGGGCACGATGACGGGTTCTTCAGCCACAAGCTGCGGCGACTCGTTCAGATCGTCAACGAACGGCCCGGTATCCGGGACCGTCCCGTCGGGAAGGACGTTCAATTCCGGAAGCACCTGTTCGGCTATCTGGCGGAATACAGGAGCGGCGACCTGGCCGCCGTAACGCAGAGCTCCGCGCGGCTCGTCAATGCTGATAGCGATAACGACACGGGGGTCGTTCGCCGGAGCGAATCCCACAAAGGACGAGATATATTTTTCGCGATTTACTCTGCGCAACTGAGGATCGTATTTCCAGGCTGTGCCGGTCTTGCCGGCTGATGAGTAGCCGTTCAACTGGGCCTTCTTCGCTGTTCCGTTCGAGACTACCTCTTTGAGCATCTTACGGAGCTCGCGCGCGGTCGCTTCGCTTACTACACGTTCGGAGCTGGGCTTGACCTTCGAAACCAGTTTTCCATCAGATTGTCGTATTTCTTTGAGAATATGCGGCTGGACTTTCACACCGTCATTGGCAATGGTCGCAAAAGCGACCGCGGTTTGCAACGCTGTAACGCCGATTTCATAGCCTATCGACATCGATGCCTGCGAATCTCCGTTCCATGTGGCGGGTCCTCTCAGCTGGCCCTCCGTTTCGGCGGGAAGTTCTACGCCGGTCCGGCGTCCGAATCCGAATCTGCGCAGGTAATCAAAGAAGTCTTCCTTTCCCACTTTCATGCCGGTCTTGATCGCTCCTACGTTGCTCGATTGGGCGAACGCCTTAGTGTAGGTGACAGCTCCGACGGCATGCGAGTCGTTGAACGTATGGCCGGCGATAGTAAGTTGCCCGGAGCCGCAGTCTACGATCGCGTCTGGACTTATCTTGCCCTCTTCGAGCGCCGCGCTATAGGTCACCATCTTCATAACCGATCCCGGAGAAAAATTGTCCTGAATTGCCCTGTTCTTCCAGACATCCGGCTCCACCGCTCCGTAACCGTTCGGATCGAACGTCGGATAGTTTGCCATCGCCAGGATCTCGCCATTCTTGGGATCGATCACGATCGCCTTGCCGGACCGGGCATTTGCCGCTTTCACGCCGGCCGCAAGCGCTTCTTCTGTCTTGTACTGGATCGAATTGCTGATCGTCAGGACAATGTCCTTTGGCGGTTCGCGTTCGGCGCCCTCTTCGTCGTAAACGCGGCCGAGCCTGTCACGCTCGCGCCACTTCTTTACGATCTCGCCCTTGAGCACGGCCTCCTGTGACAATTCTATTCCGGACTGGCCTACGTCGTCAGCGTTGCTGAAGCCGATCACGTGCGCGGCGAGCTCCTTGTACGGGTACTGCCTTTTCTGTTCTTTCCGCCAGTGAAGACCGGGCTCTGCCGGAAGATCCGATTTACGGATCTTTGAGTCCGCGAACGCCTTGTTGACGGCCTGGTAAGAATCCTCATCCAGCTTTCTTGCGATCCAAACGAACCGCCTTCCTTTCTCCTTGCCGGCCCTAAGGTCGGCCGCGATCGGCGGCGCTTTGACCTTCAGGACTTCCGCGATCCGCTCCGCGACCGCGTCGGGATCCGATATATCCTTCGGATCTGCATAAAGCGAGTTCGCGCGCAGGCTCATCGCCAATACGTGTTCGTCCCGGTCGAGAATCGTCCCACGAAGCATTTTGCTCGTGTGTTCATACCGACGGACAGATTCGGCCTGTGCCCGAAGCCATTCATGCTGCGTGATCTGAAGATGCACGAGCCGCGCACCGATAACTCCGATCCAGAGAATGAAAAAAGCCACGATGAACATGTACCTGACAAAGGCGGTTCGCATCGGGCTTTTCACGGTCTTGTTTCGTTTCGTCCTCACGGGCATCGTTTTACCTTATATATGGGGCGAGTGGTTAGCCGGACATCATCTCTTTGCTGCGGTTTCGATAATCCGGCTCCGAGTGGCCGTCTTCGGGGCCTCGGGCTTGTCGACAGAAACCGTCGGCGCAGTGGGTTCCGTCCTCTCATATACCTTTACAGTTTTCTGTACCTTCGGCACAGTTTCCCGCGCCGGCCTGGTCGCGGGCTCCTGCTTTAGAAATGTCTTGACGGGAACCGCGGGAATCTCCCGCACGATCTCCGGTTCAACTTTTTCGAAGACCGGATCGCCGCCAACGGCCTGAAGGCTGCTAACCGTCAGGCTCCTTAGTCCGATCTTGGTCGCGGCTTCCTTTATCTCGTACGGCGAGAGCGCGGCTTCTTTGTGAAGGATCAGCCGCCGGTTCTGTGACCTCAGATCGTCGATCTGTCCGCGGAGCCTTGAATTCTGCATCCCGTATTCAACCGAGTAGAAGTGTTGCTGCGCCGCAAAAAAGAATCCGGAAGCGAACAGCAGTCCGAAAAATACGGTTAAGAGGCAGTATTTCCAGGGAACGGGTTCCCTTTCACGTTTGATGGAGGGTAATTTGGCAGATCTGTTCTTCTTTCTATTCATTTCAAGTTTTACCGGGGCAAATTATTGGTTTTTCTTCTGACACGCCCTGAGCTTTGCGCTCCGGGCGCGGGGATTTTCAGATTGTTCCGATTCCTTTGGAATCAGCGGCTTTCGCGTTAGGACCTTCACTTCGTCGGTCATTCCGCAAACGCATTTCGGGAATTTGGGGGGACAAAAGCACCTTCCTGAAGCCTTCTGCATCGCGCGTTTCACGATACGGTCCTCAAGGGAATGGAAGGTGATTATCACAAGTGTCCCGCCGGGAGACAGAATGCTGATGGCATCGGTGACGAATTCTTTGAGGATTTCGAGTTCATTGTTGACGGCTATCCGCAGCGCCTGAAATGTCTTGGTCGCGGGATCGACGCGTTCCCGCCCGCCTCGTCCGGCAGCCCTTCTGACCAGCGCCGCAAGTTCCCCTGTGGTAACGATCGGTTCGCCTGCCTGGCGCTTTTCGACGATCCACCTTGCGATCCGCCGCGAATGTCTTTCCTCACCGTACAAATAGATGATGTCGGCGATCTCCTTTTCGGTCAGCCTTTGAAGAAGTTCCGCCGCCGTTTCTCCTCCGGAGTCGGGGTCCATCCTCATATCAAGCGGAGCGTCGAACCGAAAACTGAATCCTCGTTCCTCGCTGTCGAGCTGAAGGGATGAAACTCCAAGGTCGGCGATGATGCCGTCGGCGCCGCCGCTTAGTCCCAACGACTTCGCCACGTCTTTGATCTCGGAAAAGTTCGAGTGAACGATCCTGATCCGGTCGCCAAATCTGGCAAGCCTTTTTTCGGCAAGCTCGATCGCATTTTTATCCTGGTCGATCCCGATCACGCTGACGTCCGACGATGCCTCGAGAAATGCTTCGGTGTGTCCGCCGAGCCCCAGAGTTGCGTCGATGATCCGTGCGCACCTTTCAGGCTCGATAAGAGACACCGCCTCGATCACCATCACTGGCTTGTGCAGGGTCTCAGCTTTGTCTGTCTCGTGTTTCAAAGAACAAAACTCGCTAAAGAAACTGGTTTTTGTATGGGAAAAGGTGTCGTGTTTTTGAAAGGATGTGGATCTTCCCCGATCCGGAGAGATCAAAGTTTGTCATCGACCGTCCTCTTGCCGACTTTTTCCGACCTTTTCCACCTGCAAGGCTCTGGAGAAGTGCTTAAAACTGCTTTCAATCTTAAACACATTGCAGGAGTGACCTGTTTTAGTCCAAAAGCCGTGTTTTTGGACTGTTGTCAACAAATTACGGTGAATTCTACGATTAAAAGTTAAGCGGTGTCAAGATTAAACTGCACGATTGTTTAATCAGATGCTTAAAATATGCAGTAAATCGGAATTGACGTCTGGGATTCCCTAAAAACTCCTTCAATGTATAATGTTGTCCGCTCTACAAAACCTTTTAGCGCAGATCTTTTTCGTTTCATTTCGTATGGAAACCTCGTCAGCCCAGCTTCTTTTGTTTGGGATCGCGGTCGCCCTCGCCAACGTGCTGGGCGGTTTGATCCTTGTTCCCAAGGGAATTCACACAAGGCTCAGAAAACTCCTGAAATATCTCCTGGCGCTCGGCGCCGGATTCATGCTTTCGGTGACGTTCGTCGAAGTGCTGCCCAAAACCGTTGGGCTGTGGCAGGCAAGTGCCAGGCTTCGTGAGCTGGGAGCTGACCTTTACGTCCCGATGGTCTTGTTCCTTGGGGGCTACCTGCTGACGCAGTTCTTCGAACACACGATCGCTCCGCATTTTCATTTGGGAGAGGAGATACACTCAGAACACCTGATCCCGGCGCGGTCCGCTTATACGGCGATCGGAGGTCTTCTAATCCACGCGTTCTTCGACGGCGTTTCGATCTCCGCCGCTGCCGCGGTTGACGCCCGACTTGGAATACTGATGTTCGTCGCGGTCTTCCTTCACAAGTTCCCTGAGGGATTCACCATCGGGTCGATGATCCTTGCCGCCGGAAAAGGGCCGAAAGAGGTGCTTGTCTCGACGTCGCTCGTCGGCGCTACGACACTCGCGGGAGTTTTCGTTTTCCACTTTGTCGGTGCGGGGATCGATAGCGCGGTAGCCTATGCGCTTCCGGTGGCCGGTGGCGTTACACTCTACGTTGCGGCTTCGGACCTGATCCCGGAGGTCAACCACCACGGCGGCAAGAACCCTTTGGTGTCGCTTTCCGTATTCCTTGGTGTGGCATTATTTTTCGGGCTTCACGTACTTCTGCACGAGGTGCTGGGCGGGTGATCTTCAGCCCGATGATCGATTTGGGCAATTCACGCGCTATTGAATGAATATGATTGTGAACAAGAGACCGGTCAGGATCTTAGCGGCGCTCTTAACGCTATTGGTTTTGCAAATAGCGGTCGCCGATTCACGGGCGCAGGAAGCTCCATTCTCGATCGACGAATCCCCGCTTCCGAAACCGACAAGCCCGGTTATGGATTACACGAGCGTGGTCGACGAGGCGACCCGACAGAGGATCGCCGACAAGATCATCAAGTTCCGCGACTCTTCAAACCCTTCCGTAGAGATCGGTGTAGCGGTGGTAAGCACGACCGGAGACCGTTCCATCTTCGAGTACTCCCTGGCGGTCGCAAGAGGTTGGGGGATCGGTTCCCGGGATGACGATAATCCGAGCCTCCTCCTGTTCATTGCCATAGACGACCGCAAGTATTTCACACAAGTCAGCTACGACCTCGAGGACGAACTGCCGGATGGTCTCGTCGGACAGCTTCAGCGACAGTACCTGGTACCGGAGTTCAAGGCCGGCAACTACGGCAAAGGGATCGAGGACACGATCGACGCGTACATTGAAACGATAAAGGCGAAACAGGCGGGCCTCCCGGGCCCGGCGGTGTCTACAACTCCCGATGACAGGGACATCGTCGACCGGGGGCTGGACGCCATCCCGAACAGCGTCTGCCGAGGCCTTTGCTGCCTCGCGATAATACTGTTCATCATCGCGATGATCAGCAGCGGAAGCAACGACGGCAAGGGCGGCCGGAGAAAGCGTGGAAAGACTGGGTTCGCGGGTGATCTCATGGCCTCGTTCCTGGCGGGACTGGCGGCTAGCGGCGGAAGCGGCTCTTCATCTTCGGGGTGGAGCAGCGGCGGAAGTTCTTCGGGTTGGAGCAGCGGAGGCGGCAGCAGCTGGGGAGGATTCAGCGGCGGCGGGAGTTTTGGAGGCGGAGGTTCGGGCGGAAGCTGGTAGACCCGCACCTTGCGAATTGGAGCAAATATATGAAGCAGTATTTCGAGGACTTTATCGAAGACCTGAGATCGGCGCATGGCGAAAACCTCAAGTCAGTTATCCTGTACGGCTCCGCTGCGACGGGCGACTTCGTGCCTTTCCGGTCAAATTACAATCTGCTTGTGGCTCTTGAAGAGATCACGCCGGAAGATCTCAGGAACGCACACGCCTGCGTCCGCGAATGGACCAAGCTGGGACATCCGGTGCCGGTCTATTTCACGGTTGAGGAACTCCGTGAGGCCGGAGACGTATTCCCGATCGAGTTGCATTTTATGGAAACGGCGAGGAAGGTGTTGTTCGGCGACGACGTGCTCAAAGGTATTGAAATATCTGACGAGAACCTGAGGCACCAGACGGAGTACGAACTGCGAAGCAATTTGCTAAGGCTTCGGCGAAAATATATCGCCGCTTCGACATCGTCAGAGAATCTTGTGGAGTTGATGGCGGCGAGCATAGGGACTTTCGCGAACGCGTTCCGCGCTGTGCTTTTGCTGAAGGGCATTGAGCCGCCTGTCAGGAAATCGGAGATAGTCGCCCGCGTCTCGGAATCGGTCGGAATCTCCGGCGGCTCATTTGATAAGATAGTGGCGATCCGTGAACACGCTGGAGATCGCACATTGGATATCGTGAAGGCGAACGAGCTTTTTGCGGAATATCTGCGGGATATTGAAACGGTGATCAATAACGTCGATTCGATCAGGGAATAAACAAGCTTCCATAGGAGGAACCGATGATTAGAAATGCTTTGTTACTTGTGGTCGTCCTTTCGACGATGGCCTTTTCCGGCTGCAGCTACAACGATCTGACGGCTAAGCAGCAGACTGTAAAAGGAAAATGGGCTGACGTTGAAAGTTCCATGCAGCGTCGCTCCGATCTGCTACCGAACCTGTTCGAAGCCGCAAAAGCAGCGGGTTTCAACGAGCAGGAAGTGTTCGGCAAGATCGCGGACGCGCGCTCCAAGCTCGCAGGGCTTCAGCAACAGCCGCCCGCGGGAGACGGCGGTGCAAGGAGTCCGGAACAGAAGCAGGAAATGATGCAGGCGAATTCCGCACTGAGCCGGTTACTTGTGGTCTTCGAGAGTTATCCCGTACTGAAATCGAACGAGGCATTTCTGAAAGTGCAGGATGAGGTTGCGGGAACCGAAAACCGTATCGACGTAGCCCGCAAGGATTACAACAAGGCAGTGACCGACTACAACACGACGCGGAACCAGTTTCCCGCGGTGATAACAGCTTCGCTCGTCGGCTTCAAGGAAGAGCCGTTCTACGAGGCTGAGAGCAAGGAAGCTCCTAAGTTCGACGCCAATGATATGAGGGGTAAGTAGTCAGGAAACGGGAGCCGGGGTTTCCGGCTCCCGACATCGAATTGCGATTCACCATTCACGATTCGAACCAAGGTGCGTCGCACACCATACACCAAAATAACCTCTGCGCCCTCTGCGGTTCAAAAACCTTCCGACAAACTAACGTGTGTCGGACGCTCTATTCCCGATTCACTATTTACGATTCACCAGCTAAAACCCCCGCGAACTGCACATGGAGCAATGGTCGCAGGGCTTTTCGTTTGGTTCGAACGTGCAGGTCTT
>JAHEEZ010000371.1 GCA_024640445.1 Acidobacteriota bacterium
GTCTTTATCCCGTTCACGATCTTTCTCGTCTGCCATCTGCTGATGGTCACGTTCATTCCGGTGTGATCTTTGGTGAATGGTGAATCGTAAATCGGGGATGGAGTGGGCGAGTGTCCGAAGCCCGACCGTGAGCGAAGCGAATGTGCAGTAGCCCAAGCGTAAGCGCGGGCTCTTCTCAATCTCACCCATCGTTAAGAGCAGCGCTCCGCGCTGCGATGCAAGGCCCGTCCCTGACCGTGGGCGAAGCGAATGTGCAGTAGCCCAAGCGTAAGCGCGGGCTCTTCTCAATCTCACCCATCGTTAAGAGCAGCGCTCCGCGCTGCGATGCAAGGCCCGTCCCTGCCCGTGAGCGAAGGGAATGTGTCAGTAGCCCAAGCGTCAGCGCGGGCTCTTCAAGAAGTCAGGCGAGTCGTAGTGGCAGGACCTGTTCCCGCCGGTTCCGCCAAACGGCGCGACATCTTCTAACTATACAGATCCCTTGGAAAGAATCTACAGGATGGACAGGATGTTAAGGATTGGAGAATAGTCCGGCAATAGCCCTTAGCTTTCCTTCTTTCACCCCAAAACCAATTCCGGGTTCTCCTCCGCTATCGTGAGCAGTTTCAAGGCCGCGCCGGAAGGCTTCCGCGTACCGTGTTCCCAGCTTTGATATGTCTTGACTGAGACGTTCAGCGCCTTGGCGAAGACTGCCTGTGAGCAACGGAGTTTCAGGCGGATAGACCTGATCTCTTCCTTGTCGAGTTCCCTGGGCGGCTCGGCGACGATGGTGGTTCTGAGTTCCCGTTTTCCCGCAGAATGCTCGACCGCCTGTTTCAGGCTCTTCTTTATTTCAGTTGCGAACTTTCCCATCGTTCAAATCCCTTGGTTCCTCTTGATCAAAGATACAAGTGTCGAAAGCTCCTTTTTGTCGGCATCGCTCAGGTTCGCCTTCTCGGACTTCGGAAAAAGATAGACGAGATACACGATCCCGATGTGTTCGAGAGACAAATACAGATAACGGAAGCCGCCACTTTTTCCCTTTCTACGTTTCGGGTCGCCAACACGAGCTTTTCTTAGTCCGTTCGTCCCACGGATCACCTGACCTCTTTCCGGATTCGCGAGCAGATCCGCCTGGATGGCGAACAGCACGTCCATTGATTCCAGGTCGTCCAGACGCTTTCGGAACACATCAGTTTCGACAAAGGTGAGGAGCTTTGCCATGCGTTAACTATACTACTGTGTGGGATATAACTTCAAGTTACGAGTGACCTTGGCAAGGCTTAGAAGTGGGCTTTCCGTCAGCAGCGATCGGAGGCCAGAAGATTCGTTCAGGTTCAAGCTAAAGCTTGTCTTTCTGTCCGGCATCTCAAGCTAAAGCGTGAACTCTGAACGAGTTAGATGAAGAAAACTCGGCTGCCTCAATCACCCGCCTTATGAGCCTCAAGCTCGATCTCGATCATGAATTCGGGAAGAGCGAGGCCTTTCACCTCGACCCAGGTGCCGGTCGGGAACTGCTTCTTGTAGATCGAGTTCCTGTATCCGGAGACCTTCATGAATCCCGCCATATCGGTCGTGTATACATTCTCCGCGACGACGTCATCGAACGTGCATCCGTAATGCTTCAGAACCTTTTCCAGGTCGGAATAAGCGTTCTTCATCTGCTGCTCGAGATCGCCTACTGCGGTGGGATTCCCCTTATCGTCCATGCTGACAGCGCCTGAGATCTTGATATCGTTCCCGATCCTGACGGCGTGAGTGTATCCGTACTGCTTCTCGACCTCGGGCCGAAGCAGGAAATACTCGGGGGTCTCGGCTTTAGCAGCGTGCTTCGGTGCCTCAGCGGAGTTGTTTGCGGACTCGGGCGCCGGGCAGCCGGCAAGAAGCGACAGACCGAGAAGGCCTGTGACGAACAATGTGTTTCGAATCATTACTTGTTGTTTTCCACTGACTGTATTCTATTAAAGCGATTCGGTCTTTCAGGCCAAATCGATCCTGACCGACGTCACCGACGCCGGTGGAAAAGTGAAAACAGCTGAGCCTCCTGCGACACGGACAGAGGCGGCTTTCGGCCTTACCGCGTCAGGGGCCTCGAACGTGTTGTGGTCGTGAACATCTCCAGACGAAAGCACGGTCGCGGTCGCCGAGTTGATCTTCGCGCCGCGAATCTTGATCTCGGTCTCGCGGCTGTTCTTAAGATCCGGGTTCGATACCGTAAGTGTGAGCCGCTTCCCGCTTGCCGACGCGGAACCCGACAGGCCTTTCAAAGACGCGGGCTTCCCGTTCCGCTCATAGCTTACATCCGGCGAACGGAACTCTGTTCTTACACTCTTCGCGCCCTGATGCGGGGTGAACATATCGAAAACGTGATATGTCGGGGTCAAAAGGAATTTGTCGCCATCGGCCAGGAAGAGCGACTGCAGGCAGTTCACAAGCTGGGCGATGTTCGCCATAAAGACCTTGTCGGCGTTGCGGTTGAATATGTCGAGCGAGATCGCGGCCACGAGCGCGTCGCGCATCGTGTTCTGCTGACCGAGGATGTGTTCGGGCTTTAATTCTGTCCCGGACCTATGCCACGATCCCCACTCGTCGACGGCGATCTTGACCCGATGATCCTTGTCGAACTCGCCCATTATCGTCCAGTGTTTTTCTAGCTGGCCTTCAAGACCGGCAGCGGCGTTCAGCAGCTCGTAACACTGTTCTTTATCGAAGTCGACCGCGTCGCCCTTTCCGTCATTCCAGTCGGATGTCCTTCCGCCCGAGACATTCCACGAATAATGATGTACTCCCCAACCGTGGATCGTATCCCAGTTTCCGTAACGTT
>JAHEEZ010000372.1 GCA_024640445.1 Acidobacteriota bacterium
TCAGTTTGTCGGTCTTCGGTCAAACTAGTGGCGTGTGGACGGTCGCGTTTCTGCCTTCTACTATGCACGAAGAAGCGGGCAGGAATGCCCGCGGTCCACAATTCACGATTCACTATTCACTATTCACACGACCGTCATTATCTCGTCAAGATCCTTCCTCTTCAGATTCGGGACTTTCGCGTCTTCAGCGGGGTAGCCAACCGGGATAAGCACGAACGGGACCTCCGTTTTCGGTCTGCCCAGTATCTCCTGCAGGAATTTCATCGGGCTCGGCGTGTGGGTGAGGGTTGCGAGGCCGACATTGTGAAGCGCGGCAAGCAACAGGCCGACCGCGATGCCCACCGACTCCTGCGAATAGTATGTCGGCTCTTTGTCATCGCCTTCTCCGACCGATGTTATCCGGAAGACCACTATCAGGTACGGCGCGATCTCGAGAAAAGGTTTGTGTTCGTCGGTCCCGAGCGGCGCGAGCCGCTTCAGCCAGCGGTCGGGCATTCGGTTGTGGTAACTTTCGTACTCTTCCTTCTCCGCAGCCTCGCGAATCTTACGCTTGACCTCCGGGTCACGGACGACAACGAACCGCCAGGGCTGCATATGTGCCCCCGACGGCGCCGTTCCGGCGGTCATTATCGCCTTTTTGATCAACTCAAGGGGTACGTCTTTGTCAGAATAATCGCGGACGGTTCTCCGCAGGTCGAGCTCCCGATAGAACTCTTCGGCGCGGCGCTTCTGTTCTTCCTCAGAATCAACGAATCGGAAGTCGAGCGGGATCAGGTCCGGTTTCGGTGGGTCGTTTTTCATCAGCGGGCCAGGTGTCGATCAGACCTCGAATTCGGCGAGAACAGGGGCGTGGTCGGACGGGCGCTCCCATCCTCTTGGTTCCTTGTCGATCACGCAATCCGTACACTTGTCGGCGAGGCTCTTCGAAGTCCATATGTGGTCTATCCTGAGCCCCTGGTTTTTCGGGAATGCGCCCATTCTGTAGTTCCACCATGAGTATTCCTTCACGTCGCCGTGTTTCAGACGGAACACGTCCGTGAAGCCCCATTGTTTGACGTTGTAGAGAGCGGCGCGCTCGGGAATCGTGAAATGGAGTTTCCCTTCCCAGTTCTTCACGTTCCAGACATCTTCTTCGTCCGGCGCGACGTTGAAATCACCGCACAGAAGCACGTGGGAATCTTTTGGACACGTCGCGTCAAAGTACCTCCGAAGCCTCTGCAGCCAGTCCAGCTTGAAGTCGAACTTGTCGGTCCACAGTTCCGTTCCGTTCGGGATGTACGTGTTCACGATCCGGACGCCGTTCACAGTCGCGGCGATCATACGTTTCGGCGCGTCGTCCGCGTCGTCCGGGAAATTCTTCTGGACGTCCTTCATTTCGGAACGCGAGAGGATCGCGACGCCGTTATAGGATTTCTCGCCCATAAAAGCCGCCTCATAGCCCATCTCGCGGATCGCTTCGACCGGGAAGTTCTCATCAACGCATTTTGTTTCCTGCAGGCACAGCACGTCCGCCTTTTGCTTCGCGAGCCAATCGCCCATCTGCTCCAGGCGGACATTGATCGAATTCACGTTCCAGGTTGCGATCTTCATAGAGGGGGTCCTTGGATGACTATGAAAGACCGACGATGTTGCCGTTCTCGTCGATGTCGATCTTCTCGGCTCCCGGCGATTCCGGAAGCGCCGGCATCGTCCTCATGTCGCCGCAGATCGGGTAAATGAACCCGGCCCCTACGCTCGCACGGACCTCGCGAACCGGAAATACAAAACCGGATGGGGCGCCGTGCCTGGTCGGATCGTGGCTCAGACTGAGGTGTGTTTTTGCCATGCAGATCGGAAGGTTCCCAAAACCGTTCTTTTCGTAGTTCTTGATCTGTCTGCTGGCGACCGGCGTGTATGTGACCCGCTCGGCGCCGTAGATCTTGGTGGCAATCGTTTCGATCTTTTCCGTGATCGGCGCATCCGTGTCGTAAAGGAACTTGAATTCGTGCGGCGAGTTTGTCGCCTCAACGACCATTTCCGCCAGTTCGATAGCTCCCCTGCCTCCGTCGGAATGATGACGGCTGACCGCGGCCCCGATCGCGCCCGCTTCGACAGCGATACGCCTGATAGCCTCGATCTCCTCTTCGTGGTCCGTCTCGAATGCGTTGATGGCCACCACAGGAACGACACCGTGATGCCTGATGTTCTCTATCTGTTTTCGCAGGTTCGAACCGCCTTCCTCGACGTCCGCGACGTTCTTTTCAAGCATTTCAGGAGGCAGCGGACGGCCGGCGATCACCTTGTATTTTCCGCTGTGCGCCTTCAGCGCGCGCACTGTCGCGACAAGGACGCAGGCATCGGGCTTCAACCCGCTGTAACGGCATTTTACGTTAAAGAACTTCTCTGCCCCGATGTCCGCGCCAAAGCCGGCTTCGGTCATCAGGTAGTCCGCGCTTTTGATGCCGATCATGTCGGCGATAATGCTGCTGTTGCCGTGCGCTATGTTCGCGAACGGCCCCGCGTGGATGAGCGCCGGCGTGTTCTCCAGGGTCTGCATCAGTGTCGGTCTGATCGCGTCGCGCATAAGGACCGTCATGGCGCCCGCCGCGCCGATCATCTCGGCGGTGACGGGGGTTCTGTCATTCGTCATCCCGATCACGATCCTGCCGAAGCGCTTGCGCATGTCCTGCAACGAAGTCGTCAGCGCGAGGATCGCCATCACCTCAGAGGCGACCGAAATATCGAAACCCGTCTCCCGCGGTTCGCCGCCTTCAAGCTTGCCTCCAAGTCCGACGATGATATGCCTGAGGGCGCGG
>JAHEEZ010000129.1 GCA_024640445.1 Acidobacteriota bacterium
GGGAATGCCTAAAGCACTACCAAAGGAATTTCAACAGCAAGCTGGAGATCGATCAAGAGTCCGATTCGCTTGTCCAGCTGGAAGAATAACGCCGCCTTCTTGCCCGGCAGCGCTTTTCCGTTCCGTCCCAGGTATTTAAGCCTGAGATCCGCAAAGGCCTTGTCAAGCATGATCGACCGCTCACTGAGACTCGCGGCGGTCGTATCGCTTAGGTTCTCAAAATTCTTCGCGTAATCCGAGATCAAAGAAAGCCTTTGGTCGTTCAGGTTCTTGACCTCAGCCGCATACTCATCATAAATCGGCCAGAATTTCGTGGCTTCCGCATCGCTCAATTCCATGTTGAGAGCGATGAGCTGCTTTTTTCCGGACCTGAGGTCTTTCCTTAGAAGCTGAACATACTGGTCATATTGGCTGTCAGCTTCTCCGTCCTGGCCAAACGAAACGCCTGCCAGCAACAGTGTCGAAGCGGCGGCGATCAAAAACAAAACAAATGATTTCTTCATCTCTGGTATCCCCTGAGCGTCACTGAACTTTCACAAGATTCTGGGTCTTCGTGTACAAACCCGTACCCGCAAGGCGGGCGACCCAGGCAATGCCCCACCCCGGTTGGCCTCCGTTGTTCGGCTACTAATTAGAGAATCTGATATTTGTGAGATCCCAGGGGTTCTGGAACGTCTCAATCTCGATCTCGTTGTCTTTGTTCAATTTGACCTTTGCGGCCGGAAACAATTTCCCGGTGCTCTTGCCTTTCTCCTTTCGAAGAATGATCTCGCCCATCGAAACCTGATAATCAGCTGAGCGAGAAGAGGCCCAATTTTCCGCAAATGTGATCGGCCGGTCGGTCACGAACCTGATCATGCGGCTGCCGTCCGGAAGGTTGACGCTGCGGATGAAGTTGACATCGAAACCAAGCGTACCTGTAATGGCGATCCTTCCCTTGGACTTCATCTTGTCGAGCGCGTTTACTAGCCCTTGCGAACCCTTCTCGGTAAACGCCTCCAACAACGCTGCCCTCTCTTCTTGATCCGAGTATTCCCGTATCCAGAAATCGACGCTAATGACTTTGCCCAACTGAGTAGACGTGCCCCTCGCATTCGCGTTTATCTTCTCTGTCTTTTGCGCCAACGCAGTTGAAGCCGAAAGCAAAAGGATTCCAAGAAGAAGCGGGACTAACGTGTAATTTCTATTAAATATCCTGTTCATTTCAAGATTCTCCTTACTAAACATCTGACATTCCGTTTCTATTTAGTCACTCGCTTTATCAGATAAGTGTACTAAGTGGCTTATCAAAGACTGCCTGTCAATTCGTACAGGTTTCGAAAAATCCCGACCGATCCAGGGGCGTTCGCCTTCACCAGCACGAGAACAAGACAATCACAGAAGATGAGTGCATGCTTAACGATATCGACATTTGAGCCGATTGTCACTTGCCGCGCAGGAGTTCCACTTCCCCTGTCACTAGTGACAGTAACAACCCTTTATCGTTTCGTGTACCATTGGAACATTGTAGAACACCCGTAGGGCGAGACGAACCTCGTCCGGAGACGGTGAATGTTGGAGAAAGCATGTTATATGGATCGAATTACTAGGTTTGTTTATCACAGTCTGGTCATTGCGGTGGTCGCATTTTCTGCTGTTGTTACTACCGACGCACAGGAAGTTTCAGGTCAGTCGAAGGGTAGAGCCAAGACAAAAGCCTCAGCCGCTAAGGCTAAAGACGAAGGCTCTTCTGAACGAAAAGAAGATGCAATGAACGGCGATCACATAGAGGAGGTGGCATTCACGAAAGTGAACGCCGAGTTCCCGACCGCCCGCTTCACACCTCGTCGGGATGCTTTTTCGAAACCATCGGACTTTGACTTTAGCGAAGCAAAGACGACGGATAACTCGATCAAGGAATCCGAGACAACCGCTCCTCAGCAAGACTCGGGCGGTGGAGACACTGAACTGGCCCAGAAACTGTCAAACCCGGTCGCGTCGCTTATCAGCGTACCGTTTCAAAACAACTTTGACTTTGGAATGGGCCCGGACAAGAAAGGCTTCAGATATACGCTGAATTTCCAGCCTGTGATACCGATCGCGTTGAACAAAGACTGGAACCTGATCTCGCGAACGATCCTTCCGATCATTTACCAGAACAAGGTTGCCAACAATTCGAGTCAGTTCGGACTTGGGGACATTACTCAGAGTTTTTTCTTCTCGCCAAACAAGTCGAAACCTTTTGTTTGGGGACTCGGTCCAGTTCTCAATATCCCGACCGCGACGAACAAATACCTGGGTACCCAGAAACTTGGCATAGGACCGACGGGACTGATATTGAAACAGCAGGGCCAGTGGACCGTAGGATTCCTGGCGTTCCACACCTGGTCGGTCGCAGGCAAGTCGACAAGAGCTGATGTCAGTCTCACCTTCGCGCAGCCTTTTGTTTCATATACGACGAAGACCGCTTGGACGATCGGGGTCAATACCGAAAGCACTTATGAGTGGAATTCAAAGACAGCGGGAATTCCTGTCAATTTCTCTGTTTCAAAACTTACGAAGTTCGGCAAGCGTCCGGTAAGTCTCGGAGCAGGTTTGAAATGCTGGGCCAGGAGTACTCCGGGCGGGCCCCGGTATTGTGGATTTCGGCTGATAATTACGCCGCTCTTTCCGAAGTAGGACGTTTCGGCACAGGCGACGGTTTCGATCGACGTGACATCCACCTCGAGACTGCTTCCGAACAAGAAAACCGTTGGAATAAACGGCACGCTTACGTCCCTCGACACTGACGGAACGACCAGCGACAACCAAGGTTCAGCGGCGGAGCTGTTATCGGCGGCATCGCGGGCGGCGGCAAGGGCGCCGGGGCTTGGGCGTTGACTGGTGTTATCGCGAAGAAAGTTTCGAAGGGAAAGGAAGCTGAAGTCAAATCAGGAACGGAAGATCTCGCTTACGAAGTATTTATATCGATCACCTAAACCTCGCCATCCCGTGGATTGCTTAATGGCACCCTGACTTTGATCACGGTGCCTTTTCCTATTTCAGACGCCAGTTCAAAGTTTCCGTCAATGTAATTTACCCTTTCATCAATGCTAACCAGGCCAAGCAAGCCATCGTGCCTCTCGGCCTCGTGATCGAATCCCGAACCGTCGTCCGAAACTTCAAGGCATAGTTCGTTGCCCAGCACCTTCATCTTTACGTCAACCCGTTCAGCATCAGCGTGTTTCACAATGTTCTGCAAAGATTCCTGAACCACGCGGTAGATGCACAAGGAAATATCATCATTCAGCAC
Source organism: Acidobacteriota bacterium (assembly GCA_024640445.1). Taxonomy (GTDB): domain Bacteria; phylum Acidobacteriota; class Blastocatellia; order Pyrinomonadales; family Pyrinomonadaceae; genus Aridibacter. Next base: position 3,272 of record JAHEEZ010000129.1, read on the forward strand.
GGGAAGCGGCTCCTGAAAATCTGTTGCGATCTCAAGCTTTCCCGCTTCATTCATCTCGGAGCAAAGGCTCTTGATCGCCCGGTCCAGGCCAAGCTGCCTCAGCTTTGTAGGGTGAAGTCTCCGAGAAAGATCGTGAACGTCTTGGGCGGTAGATTGAACGCTTGCGACAACTTCCTGAATGCTGCCTTTTAGTTCCTCATCCTTATCCGATATTGACCTGGAGAGCAGTTCCAGACGTATCGAGATCAAGGCGAGGCTTTGCGAGAGATCATCGTGGAGGTCTCTGGCAAGATTGGACCGCTCATCCTCCGCCACAGCGATCAAGCGGCCGCTTATCCGGTGAAGATTTCTTTCCGTTTCCTTTTGTTCGGTTATATCGATCGCGGCCATTTGGAACATGGGCGAATCTGCCTGATCCATGGACACTTGAATAAAAGAGCGCACCCAGCGTATACCGCCTTCGGGCAATTCGATCCGGTATTCCAAATCACATTTGGTCCGCGAACTCCATAAGCTCCCGAGCTGTTTCCTGACCTCGCCCCGGTCGTCAGGATGCACCCTGCGGATCCACCCGTCCAGAGAAACAGTCTCTGAAGGATCAAATCCAAAAATCTCGTAATAAGCGCCAGAGACCTTGATCTCCGGGGCGCCGCGTTCAATGGTGAGCAGAGCCACCGCAACGACGCTCCGCGAGAGGCCGATAAGGGAATCGGAGGCCTGCAGCTTCTTATTCGCTTCGTTCACCAATCCCTCAAGTTCCGGCGCCGTTGCCGCCGCATGTGATATATCCCGGCCCGCTACGATCAAGACGGTCGTGACAAATATGCTTGTGATCAGTGGTATTTTCCATGGACCCCAAACGAATAAGACAACAGTTCCAAGGGCGCTGACCATGAAGAATGTTGATGCTGCGATGAGATGGACCGAACTACGAAACCCTGATTTCCTGATGCTCTCGATCGCGGTGATCACAAAATAAAGCACAATAACGGCAAGACTGCCTTGTGCCAGGATCGAGAACGGACTGACGATACCGATCGGATACGCAAACTGTTCACCAAGCAATGTTCCGTTCCCAAGTGAGGTGATCTCGTAGTAGTTCACGTTCGGATGTACGATGAAATTGATCAGCACAGCCAGTGTCCTTCCGGCAATTCCAACTTTCAGCAGCCAAGTCTGAGTTCCGCCGTACCGAAGATGTATGAACACTGAAAGGGAGATGATCGTGAGCAAGGCAGGAAGATGCAGCCATCTGATCAGAGCGCCGTATTCTTCAGGTGTCGAGGATTTCATTAGCGCGAACTCGATGCCGGCGACCATCACTCCACCTAATGCGGCCAGCGCGAATGCCAGTGCCACCCGATTTCTTCGGTCGCGAAACCACGTCTCCATTTGCGCCAGGAAAAGCACAAGACTCAGAGTCCCGGCAACGATCTGTCCTATCCCGATTATTCCAATTTCAACCATAAATGAAATCAGCTTTAATAACCCGTTTCGTGAGTCAGATACCTAACGGCACGGCCCCTTCTTAATTTGAAACGCGCAGGTGCGTAAAGGAATGTGCTGGAATCGGCAGGGACCTATTAACGATTCAACTGAGCGCATATTCGTTTGCTCGAGACACAAAACGTCCCGCATGCAAATCGTATTGACGGAATGCTCCTGTACTAAACTGTGGAAGTAAAAGTAATTCATAAAGTTAGCACTTGGGCTAATTGTTATCAATTAGCTCCGTTCGCTCCAAGCCGCTCCCTTCTAACTGAACAGGTGCTCTTCCGTTTCTGACCCTTGGAAATGACGGGAATGGGTAGAACCACAGATGGGAGGGATTTGCACGGAAAGGAGCAGGCCCAACCGCGGAGGCGCTGAGACGCGGAGATTTTTGGGCATGTTACACCGCGTTCATCGCCCTAGTTTCAATTCGAGTTCACGCTATTCATCCGTGGTTAGTTCCCTCTGCGACTCTGTGTCTCCGCGGTTAGTCGTCTTTCGCTATTGATTTCACGAAGGGGGGCAACCGCCGAGGCGCTGAGACGCTGAGAGTTTTGGGCATCATGCCGCAGGTTCAGAGTCTGAACTTCGATCTGTATTCATCCCATTCATCCGTGGTTAATTCCCTCCGCGACTCTGCGTCTCCGCGGTTAGTCGTCTTTCGCTATTGATTTCACGAAGGGGGGCAACCGCGGAGGCGCAGAGAGTTTTGGGCATGTTAAAGCGCGTTCATAGCCCTAGTTTCAGGTCGAGTTCATCCCATTCATCCGTGGCTATTCCCTCTGCGACTCTGTGTCTCCGCGGTTGAATCTCTCCTATGCTCAGAGCCAGCTCTCCTTTCCATTCACAAATTTCCCGACTTGTGCAAATCCCTTGGGAACCTCAGTTCCAGAACCGTCTTTGACAGAGTGGTTATACTCAAAGAATCAAAACCGGGGAAAAACAATGAACACAAAACGACTTTCTTACATTCCGGCATTATTTCTTGTTGGCCTGTTCGCGGCGTCCGGCGTCAGCGCGCACGAGGGACTGACCGTCGAGATCAAAAACAATTCGGGCGAGAAACGAAAGATCTGCGCGTATAAAGGTATTTCCAATATCGACCTGACCGCCCAGCGCTGCTTTACGATGAGTCCTGACGAGTCAGTGCTCTGGAACCGGCAAGGCGATCGCTCGAACTTCAAGGTTAAGATCTTCGAGTCCAACACGCTCGTGGACAAATACCTCTATACACGTGAATTGCCCGGCGACACCCAAACGATTCTCATCGGCGAGGGTGGCAAGTTCGGATCCACCCGCCAGGAACGAAAACCCGCCGCCATTAAGTACTGGCTGAAGGTCTGTAACTACCAGTTTGACGAGACCGTATATTTCACGATCGGACTTGAGACCAACGACGTATTTATGACACGCGGCTGGTGGGACGTCGCGAAGGATGCATGCGTGGACCTGGATATCAGCGAGATGCTCAAGAGGGACTGGAAAGTTCCTTACGGCAACTTGCCGAAGACATATTATTACGCCAGGACATATGGAAACAGCCCTCTGTTTTGGGTGGGCGGAGAAACCGACCAGAGCCTCTGCATCAACGAAAAGAAGGCTTTCAGCCTTTCCCAGTTCTTGAAAGGCGGTTCCGGGACGCGCGAGGCCAATCCATGCAACGGCACAGGTGAAATGAAAGTGAAGTTCCGGAAGATGAACGATCCGATAGCAAGCGAGGAATTCTATTATCTGACTTTCTAGGGTCGGTCAGCCGCGAAGGATCGGGAATAGGGACAAGGCATTGAAGACCGGGACGCGGAGGCCAGATCCTCGGCGGTTCCCTGTCGCCGCAAGACGTTTCAAGGTAATTGCTTCTTCCGGGCTCAAACAGCGGCCCTTCCAAAGATGATCCGTATTATCAACGGTCAAGCCACCGGACCGTGTTGATGAGCAACTGCTGATTGCCAGCGGCTTCGGGATCATTCATCCCCATCTTAGCTCCGCCTTTTGAAAATTGTGCGGAAAACATGGAAGCATCGCTGAACACGGCCAATCTTCCCTTGCCAAGCTTCAGAACCGCTCCGACCAGCAGACCTTCGGCGTTGCGTTTACGGGTCGTTTCCGTGATCCTCCAGGGCTCATCGGGAAAAAAGAGTTCGTTCCCGGGACCTACAGTAAGTATCGGTTCCGCTCTCTCCGCCTCAAAGGCGGATCCAAAAAATGCTGCCGCTTTCGACACTAGGCCGTATCCATCTGCGTTCCCGGTAATCGCGTGTGGTTTAAGGGTCCCTGCCTTTCGGCTAAAGAAGGTCGTATCCCACGTGTCCCAATCGATCACGAACCCGTTGAAGAGGGAGATCCCGAACGCTGACGCCAGCTCAGCCGCGGAGCCGCTGGTCGGCATATGGTCCACAAGAAGAAGAAGCCGTCCCCCGTCTTTCACCCATTGACTGACAACGTCTATCTCATTTTTCGAAAATGCTGAAGGGGGCTTTTCGCGCTCACCGGACTTCGCGGGATCCGCAACCGGTTCTCCTATCACCAATATCTTCTTGTCCCTGAGACTCGCCGCGGTAAACTCCACGCCGACAGCGGAAACGCCGTAGCCGTCGTTTCTTAAAACCGCCGCCATAGGGGCGAAAAGACCCTGCACCGTTACTAGATTATGGTGACCCTCGTCGAACCAAACCGTCGGCCCCTTGCCTGATGCATAGGCCGGTTCCGGATTCGGCGCAGGCCTGAAATCCGGGTCGACCCTTTGCTGAGAAAGAGCCTGCGAGAATGAGAAGATCAGGAAGAAGAAGAGGAAAAGAAGATATCTTTGGGCCGTTCGGGCGCCCAGGAGAGTCCGACAGAGCGGGAGCGGAAGACCGCGCCGAGTCAGCGAACGGCCAACCATTGTTTCAGGCGGATGGTGTTTGAGAAGTTTGCGCGGCATCGGGTCCAGCCGGTCATCTGCCGGCTACGAATTAGGTTTCCAGACTCATTTTGGCACACTAACCCAAATCCTCGAAAACAAAACCACACGATGCCCGGACGGGCGATCTGCATCGCCGAACATGAGCTCGGGTTAATTGAGCCGGACTCCGTCAGGTACGCCGCGCAATGCGAGGTTCCAAACGCCGCCTTTACAGGTTCCTCAGGGCAGGAGCCGGAACTCTACGGCACCTGCCGGCCGGGGCCGTATATTACCTTTCCGGGTTTCACGCCCGTGTGCTTGCCTTTTTCGATCACCACCTCGCCGTTGACCAACACATAGTCGATCCCCGTGGGTCTCTTGAACGGATTCTCGTACGTCGCCTGGTCGGCGATCGTATCGAGATCGAAGATCACGGTGTCCGCCCACATTCCTTCCTTGATCTGTCCGCGCGAAGGAAGACGCATCCTTGTCGCCGGCCACGAACTCAGCTTGCGGATCGCTTCAGGCAACGAAATGACATTCTTCTCACGGACATATCTCGCTATCAGGCGCGGAGCGTTCCCGTATCCTCTCGGATGGCCCCCTCCCACGGTCTCGGGATCCGTCATCTGGAACGATGCGGAAGCGTCACTGCCGAGGCTGGTCCAGGGGAATTTGATCGCCATTTCAATGTCGCTCTCGGTCATCATGAAGTATAGGGCGGAGACCCGTCCCGTCCCCTGGAGGATCAGGTCGAAAGCGGCGTCCGCGGGGTCCTTGTTCCATTCCTTCGCGATTTCGGCCAGGTTCTTTCCCTCGAACCGTTTGTTATCCTCGTTCCCGGAATAGACCAGCAGGATCCCTTCCCAGCCGCCCGTGGCCTCGACGATGTTCCACCAACCCGGTGAGCCCGTCTTGATCTCTTTCTTCAGGCGAGCGCGGATCTCGGGATCCTTCAGCCTTTCGAGCAGTTTCTCGATCCCGCCGTCGGACGCCCAGGACGGAATCACAGCGCTCAGACCGGTTCCGCCGGCCTCGTAAAGGTACATGTTCGCGGTGACGTCCAATCCTCTGGCTCGTGCCGATTCGATCGTCTCGCCCGCCTTGCGCATAAGTGTTCCCCATCCGGGCTGATATGCGGCCTTGAGATGGAAGATCTCGACGGGTACCCCCGCCTTCTCGCCGATCGTGATCGCTTCTTCGATCGACTCGATAAGTTCCTTTCCCTCTCCGCGTATGTGGCTCGAGTAGAGGCCCCCGTATTTGCCCGCGACCTTCGCCATCGCGACCAGTTCTTCCGTTTTGCTGAAGCTCGCCGGCGGATAGATCAGCGCGGTCGTTATCCCGAGAGCGCCCGCCTTCATCGCCGTTTCGACGATATCGCCCATCCGCTTCAATTCTTCTGCGGAGGGTTCTTTGTCATCCGGACCGAGCACCGCGACCCTCGCCTGAGTTTCGCTGAACGACGTCCCGAAGTTCATGCTGATCCCGCTAGTTTCCAGCCCCTTGAAGTACTCCGCCAGCTTCTCAGCAGGAACCGGCGTTCCCGACTCCCCCGCGATCCCGGTCGTAATTCCCTGGATCAGCTTGCTTTCCGCAAGGCCGTTCCGCGCGAGCACCGAACCCGACTGGTCGAGCATATCGATGAATCCCGGCGAGACATACCGGCCGGTCGCGTCGATCTCGCGAACACCTTTGCCGGGCACCAGGCCGATCTTCACGAACTTTCCGTCCTTGATAGCAACGTCCGCGTTGATCCAAGGATTTCCGGCGCCGTCCAAAACACGGCCGTTGCGGATCACGATGTCATAGACGGGACCACTTCCCTGACCAACGGCGGGAACGATCAGTGCGTTAAAGACAAGAAGGAGTACAAGAGCGGCGGAAAAGGTTGAACGCAGTTTCTTCTTCATTTACTTGACCTCACAGCGGATTGCTTCAGAGCGGCGGTCTTTTGGGCGTCGGTGTATTTTTTCATAATGTCCATCGCCCGGTCGCC
>JAHEEZ010000130.1 GCA_024640445.1 Acidobacteriota bacterium
TACTGATCTTTCAGCCTCAGTCCACCTTTGAAGCGGAAAAGACGACGGGAGGGACTCCCTGACCTTCCATATTTCCGCTCATCTTGCCGCCCTCGATCTTGCCTTTCATTGTCAGCAACAATGGCTGGCCCTGAAAGTCGAGGTCGATCGTGCCGGTGAAGTCGGTTCCCTTGACCGTGCCGTCTTTGATCTTTCCATTGCCAAAAGGCGTCGAGACGGTACCGGTAAAATTCGCCTCTTTTTGGTCGATCTGAACCGAGATCGGGACAACCTGGCCCCCCGCCTCCGCGGTCATGCTCCACTTTCCGGACAGTATGCCGCCGGCAGAAGGAGTTGAAGAAAGCGATTCCGGAAGTTTGACGTCCTTCGGATCGACCGTGATCTCAGCGAGGCGCTTTTCAACTGGATCTGTCATTGATTCCTGATATCTTCCGCCGAGATATTTGGCCAGGAATTTCTCAGCCGCCGCGAACATTGCCATGTTATTGACCGGACGAGCGAAGCCGTGCCCCTCATCATCGGCGACCAGGTATTCGACCGGATAGCTGCGGTCACGGAGCGCGATTACGATCTGATCCGATTCGCGCCTGTTCACCCTCGGATCGTTAGCGCCCTGGACCACCATCAACGGGGTCGTGATCTTGTCCGCGTGCGTCAAAGGCGACTGCCTGATGAGCTGCGCTTTTCCTTCGTCGTTTCTCGGGTCCCCCATTCGCTGGTAGAAGACGTTTCTGAAGGCTTCCCAGTAAGGCGGAATCGCGTCAAGCAAGGTGATCAGATTTGACGGGGCAACGATCGCGACCGCCGCAGCGTACGTGTCAGGAGTGAAGGTGACACCGGCAAGCGTGGCGTAGCCGCCATAACTCCCGCCCATTATCCCGACCCGCTTCGGGTCAGCGATACCTTCCTTGACGAGGTATTTAACACCCCAGGTGATGTCATCCTGCATCAACTGGCCCCATTGCTTATTACCGGCATCGAGGAATTTCTTTCCGTATCCGGTCGAGCCCCTAAAATTCATTTGGAGAACGGCATAGCCGCGGTTGGATAGAAACTGCGCGAAACCATCATAGCCCCAGCTGTCACGTGCCCAGGGGCCACCGTGCGGGAAGACTACGAGGGGCAGATTCTTGGGCTCGACACCCTTCGGAAGCGTAAGGTAAGCAGGGATCTCAAGCCCGTCGGAAGACTTGTAAGTAATGGGTTTCATTTGTGCGAGGTCCTTCCTGGGGAGTTTCTCGCGGATCTTGTACTGCAGTTCAAGCTTCTTCTGCTTTCGGTTAAAGATGTAAGTTTCGCCAGGTTCTGTATCGCTTGAATCCGAGACGATCCAGACATTTTCATCGGAAGTTGACGAGCCCAGATTAATGTCCATTCCGGGGAACTTCTTCTCCAGCCATCTGTAGTCAGCTTCAAATCCCTTGTTCCGGAAATACACGCGAGATCGCTCGCCCTCGTAAACGGTCGCGATCAGCTCATTCGAGACGTCGCTAAAGATCGCGCCTCCAAAATCCACTTTCCCCTCCGGATCCTGTTCGACCAGGGTTTCTTTCTTGGTCGCCGGATCGAAAAGCACCAACTGGACGAGGTCCCTGCTGCCTTTGTTGGTCTGCATATAGAACTGCTTGTTGCCCTTTTGGAAACGGACCGGACCGCAGGTCTCAAAAACATTGCAGGTGTAAACAACCTCAGGCTTTTCACCGTCGAGCGAGAGGATCTCGGTGTCGCCGCTCTGGGAGGACCTTACCGAGAGGCGGATCTTGTCATCATTGTCGAAAACTAGGCCCTGAAGCCGATCCTCGTTCTTCTTGATAAGCGTCTTTTCGCCCGTGGCGATGTTGACCTTGTAGATATCGTGCCAGGCGGGATCGCGGTCGTTCAGGCCCACGTATATGAATTGCGGCTCGGATTTGGGAACTGACTGTATGATCGCCCTTACCTTCTCGCCCGCCGTGATGTTCTTTGCTTCGGGAGCATCGGCGCCGGCGTCGGCCTTGGCGGACGGGCTCACCGCATAAACGTTGAAGTTCTCATCGCCGCCGTTATCTTTCACAAAAAGTATGTACTTGGCATCCCTGCTCCAAAAGAATCCGCTGATCGGCCTTTTGGTTTCTGCAGTAAGGAGCCTCGCCTTCGCGAACGGCTCAGATACGCTCTTGATCCAGACGTTTCTGGTGTCCTTATATGGTTTGAGAAATGCAACATACTTGCCGTCTGGCGAGATCTGGGCGCCTGCCACTTCCGGGTTTCCGAAAATCACCTCGCGATCAATTAGTTCCGGAAGCTGCGCGTATGAATTCGCGGCGATACCGCCGCTGACAAGCAGCGCGGCGACGATAATAAAAATGGTCTTTTTCATAAATTCTCCTATCAGACAACTAAATTCTCCCCGAAATTTACTTCCGGGTTCGATACGGACGGAATTCCAATATTGTTCTAAAAGGCGACAAGCCTTCAAATGAATTCGTCGTGCCAGGCTTTCTTCCTGAACTTCGACTCGTCAAAGAAAGACCGTCTCAGTTCGATCTTTGGTGCACGGCTGCCGGAAAGAACGATTCCGATCGCGTCGAACCGGCAAAGAACGTCCTCGACAGCGAAGATCCTTCGGTAGACTTTTGCAGTCCGGATTATCTGTCGCTGTTTCCTGAGATCTATGGCAGAGAAAGGACCTTCCGGTGTTTGATTCGAACGCGTCTTTACTTCCACGAAACAAAGCTCCTGGTCTTCGACGGCGATGAGGTCGATCTCGCCGGTGACCGCGACACCCTTTCTGTTTCGCCCGATCGTGACCTTGAAGTTTGAAGCGACAAGCTGAAATCCCCTGCGGCGGAGGTAGTCGGCAGCGATCTTCTCGCCAAAACTGCCGACTTCGCTTGAAGGAGGTTCGGCGTGAAGTATATTCTTACCTATTCCAAGTTCGATAAGGGGCATTTAAGACAGAGAATACCACAAATGAAAAAGCTGATGTTTAGCTGGGTCGCAGTGTTCGCAGCCGGGTCCGTTTTGGGGCTGCCGGCATGCGCTCAGACCGGTGCGGATAAGACGTCGAACCGGACCCAGCAAGTAAATACAAAGAAATTCAAGCAGGCAAGAAGATTCAGTTTCGACCCTAAAGACCTGCCGGCGCCGTTTGCGACGGAGAGCGCCCGCCGGTCATCTCGGGTCGTCCCCCGGCCTGATGACGCGTTTCTGGAGCTTCCGGAAGGCTTCGAAGTAAACGTTTTCGCGGAAGGCGATCTAAAGAATCCGAGGATGATGGCACAGTCACCGAGTGGAGATGTGTTCCTTTCAGATTCTTTCGCCAACCGGATTCTCGTTCTCAGGGACAAGGACGGCGACGGCACTTCGGATGAAAGTTTCGTGTTCACGGAAGACGTTGTTCAGCCGTTTGGACTCGCATTTCGCGATGGCTGGATTTATGTCGCAAACACGAATTCAGTTGTACGGTTCAGGTACAAGCCGGGACAGACCGTTGCCGCAGGAGCCGGTGAAAAAATAATCGATCTTCCGGGCCAGGGATACCGCCAGCACTGGACGCGCAATCTCGCTTTCTCACCGGACGGCACGAAACTGTATGTGACGGTCGGTTCAGAAACGAATGTAGATGTCGAGGCAGACCCAAGGCGTGCGGCGATATCGGTTTACGACGTTGACGGTGGGAACCATCGTGTATTCGCGGGAGGGCTCAGAAATCCGGTAGGTATTGATTTCAATCCCGTCACGGGCGAACTTTGGACCGCTGTGAATGAGCGCGACCGCCTTGGCGATGACCTTGTGCCGGATTACGTGACTTCCGTAAAGGACGGCGGATTTTACGGTTGGCCTTACGTCTACATCGGAAAGAACATCGACCCCAGGAGGAAGGATGACGTCAAACAGTCTCATCTGGACTCCGTTGTGGTTCCCGATGTGCTCGTCGAATCTCATTCCGCCGCGCTCGGCCTCGTCTTTTACGACGGCAAGATGTTTCCGAAGGAATACAGGGGCGATGCCTTCGTTGCTTTTCACGGTTCGTGGAACCGGGAGCGTCTGACCGGATTCAAGATCGTCCGTATCCGCTTTGGAAAGGATGGCCGGCCCGTCGCGAACGCGTATGAGGACTTTCTGTCCGGATGGCTCCCCGATCCCGGCTCGACCGATGTCTGGGGCCGTCCCGTCGGACTTCTCGTTTTGAAAGATGGATCGATTCTGGTGACCGACGACGGTGCCAGGAAGATTTGGAGGGTGTCCTACTCAAACTAGCCAATTTTGCAACCGTAAAACGATGATCAAAAAGATCCTTAAGATAGCCGTTATAGCGGCGATAGTCGGATTCGCGGCAATTCAGTTCTGGCGACCGGACCGGACGAACGCCAGTATCGATCCCAAGAATACTCTGGAGGCGCACTTGGAAGTCCCGCAAAATGTCTCTGCAATCCTCGAACGATCGTGCAACGACTGCCACTCGGATAAGACAGTCTGGCCGTGGTATTCGAATGTCGCGCCGATGTCCTGGGGTGTGGCGGATCACGTTCACGAAGGCCGGAAAGAGCTGAACTTCAGCGTTTGGGGCACTTATAAAGACAGAAGAAAGAACCACAAGCTCAAAGAGGTCTGTGAACAGGTTGAGAAACGGGAAATGCCCCACAACCAGTACCTGTGGCTCCATAGCGAGGCCACGCTCACGGACAGCGACGTCAAGACTTTGTGCGACTGGTCCAAGGAACTTATGAAGCAATTCGCCGCCGCTGATCCAAAGAACAGCGCGCCAAAAGGCGAAGAGCCGAAAGAACGGGACTGATTTACGTTTGGCCGCATCAACGATAAAATAAAGAAATGCCGCTATTGAGGATCGTGAATTATCCCGAAAAGGTCTTGCTCGAGGTCGCAAAGCCTGTCGGGAGCGAGGATTTTGCCAACGGGCTGAGGCATCTGGTGGACGACATGTTCGAGACCATGTATTCCGCCGGTGGGGTCGGGCTCGCGGCGCCGCAGGTTGGCGTTTCGAAAAGGCTGTTTGTGATGGACTGCTCCGGTGGTGAGGATCCTTCACAGAAGGTCGCTTTGATCAATCCGGAGATTTTGTCAGTTGAGGGAGAGCAGTATGGCGACGAAGGCTGCCTTTCATTTCCGGGCATCTACACAAAGGTCCATCGCGAAATGAGGACCGTGGTACGGTTTCTGGATGTTTCGGGCGAAGAGCAGGAACTTGACGTGACGGAACTTCCTGCGCGATGTGTACTTCATGAGACAGACCATTGCGATGGAATCGTTTTCCTTGACAGGATGTCACCGCTCAAAAGGGAAATGGCCCGCCGAAAGATCAGAAAACTTCAGAAGACCGGCGAATGGGAGTAGGATTCGCAATTATTAATATCGATATCAAGGGATCAGGTGAGACTATGCAGACACAAAGAACAACAGATGATTTCCGCAATGAGCCGTTCACGGATTTTTCGAAGCCGGAGAACGCCGCTGCGATGGAAGAAGCGATCGCTCAGGTCCGTTCGGAGCTTGGCCGTGAACACAAGAACCTTGTGAATGGGGAATGGATCACTCTGGATGCGAAGTTCCGGAGCATGAATCCTTCGAACAAGGAACAGGTGATAGCGGTTTTTCCGGAAATCGACGTGGACGCGGATAATGTCGTCAACGGCGCGATCGAAGCGGCCTCGAAAGCGTTCCGGTCGTGGAGGAATGTACCGGCTGAAGATCGTGCGGAGTACCTTTTCCAGGCGGCCGCCAAAATGCGTGAGCGGAAACATTACTTCAGCGCGTGGATGGTGTTCGAAACTAGCAAGACGTGGGCTGAAGCCGACGGAGACACTGCGGAAGCGATCGATTTTCTCGAATTCTATGGACGCGAGATGATCCGCTGGTCCAAACCGCAGCCGGTGACCAGGATTGAAGGCGAGGAAAACGCGCTGGAGTATATCCCGCTCGGCGTGGGCGCCATAATTCCACCCTGGAACTTTCCTCTTGCGATAATGGTAGGAATGACCACGGCGGCTATCGTCGCCGGAAACACGGTCGTTCTGAAGCCGTCCTCTGACTCTCCGACGATCGCGCTCAAATTCATCGAACTTCTGGAAGAGGTCGGCATTCCCGCAGGCGTAGTAAATTTCGTCACGGGAAGTGTCAAAACGGGCGAGGCGATGGTGACCCATGCCAAGACGCGGTTCATATCGTTCACGGGGTCGAAACAGGTCGGACTGCATATCAACGAAGAGGCGGCCAAGACGCGCGAAGGACAGATCTGGATCAAGCGGGTGGTTGCCGAAATGGGCGGCAAAGACGCGATCGTGGTCGCCGATGACGCCGACCTGGATTCTGCCGCGCAGGGTGCGGTCCAGGCAGCGTTCGGGTTTCAGGGACAAAAGTGCTCTGCTTGTTCGAGGCTGATCGTCGATGAAAAGGTTCACGACGAGCTTGTCGCAAAGGTGGTGGAGTTGACGAAGTTGCTCAAGGTCAAGTCACCCACCGAAGCGGACGCCAACCTGGGCGCCGTCATAAACAAGAAAGCCTTTGATACGACATTGAAATACATACGGATCGGCCTTGAGGAAGGCGGCGAACTGCTTGCCGGCGGATCCGGCAGCGACGAGACCGGTTTCTTTGTCGAACCGACGGTGATCGCGGGCGTAAAGCCGATGGACACGATCGAACAGGAAGAGATCTTCGCGCCGGTCCTTGCGATCATCAAGGCGAGGGATTACGACCACGCGCTTGAGATCGCGAACGACACAGAGTTTGGTTTGACCGGAGCCGTCTATTCGAAGGATCAGGCCAGGCTCGACCGCGCGAAAAGGGAATTCCACGTCGGAAACCTGTACCTCAACCGCAAGTGCACGGGCGCGCTCGTGGGCGTGCATCCGTTCGGCGGTTTTAATATGAGTGGAACAGACTCGAAAGCGGGCGGCAGGGAGTACCTGCTTCAATTCATGCAGGCAAAGTCGGTTTCACAGAAGGTGTAGCCGAGTGCTCATCGATCCGGACAGGCCTGACGCACAACGCGGCCGGCCTGTCCTTTTGCTTTTTGGAGAAGGGAATGAATCAGATCAGATCCAGGTTTGCCGCGGCGGTCGCCGCATTCTGCCTTTTGCTTTTGTCAGTCCCGGTACTGCCTCAGAGCTCCGATCCCGGATTTCCGGTGAAGAGGGACGAATCGAGGGAAACGTGGCGACGCGGCGGACTCGACATGATCGAGCGTTCGAAGCAAATGCGTTTCAAACGCAAGAAGGCAAAGAACGTTATCCTTTTCATAGGCGACGGGATGGGAGTGTCGACGATCACCGCTTCACGCATCCTTGAAGGCCAGCTGAGGGGCGAAAGCGGAGAGGAGAACTCCCTTAGTTTTGAGAGGTTTCCGTTCGTGGCCCTTTCAAAGACCTACAGTGCGAACCAGCAGACATCGGACTCCGCTCCGACCATGGCGGCGATTATCACCGGGATCAAGACCGACGAGGGTGTGCTTTCTGTGGATCAGGATGTTGTCCGCGGGGACTACCGCACGGTAAAGGGCAACGAAACGATGACGATGCTCGAGCTTGCTGAGTTGAGCGGCAGATCGACGGGAGTCGTTTCGACCGCGCGCATCACGCATGCGACGCCCGCTGCCTGTTACTCTCATACGCCTGACCGCAACTGGGAATCGGACGCGGACGTCGTCAGGCATTCAAAAGAGGCAGCAGAAGCGGGTTTTCCCGATATTGCCAGGCAGATGATCGAGTTCCCATACGGAAACGGGCTGGAAGTGGCGCTGGGAGGCGGCAGGCACAACTTTCTGCCGACAAGTTCCCCCGATCCCGAAGCGCCAGGGAATGAAAAGCGAAACGGCAAGCGGTTGGACGGCCGTGACCTTACCAAGGAATGGTTGGCAAAGTACGGGCGTTCCAACTATGTATGGAACCGTGAGCAGTTCGAAGCGGTGGATTCGCGTTCGACGGATCACCTTCTCGGTCTGTTCGAAGGGTCGCACATGCAGTACGAGTTTGACCGTGAACGAACAGGAAGGAATGAGCCTTCACTCTCGGAAATGACCTCGAAGGCGATCGACATTCTTTCTAAGAATGACAAAGGCTTCTTCCTTATGGTCGAAGGCGGAAGGATCGATCATGCCCACCACGAAGGTAATGCTTTCCGAGCGCTGGAAGAGACTATCGAGCTCTCGAACGCCGTCCGAATTGCTCGTTCAAAGGTCGATCTTGAAGAGACATTGATAATCGTGACGGCCGACCACAGTCATACTTTTACGATCGCCGGATACCCGGCGCGCGGCAATAACATCCTGGGCCTTGTCCGCGAAGTTGGTGAAGATGGCACGCAGGAGGAGAAGCCGGCGACAGACAAGAACGGTAAGCCGTACACGACTCTGGGATACAGGAACGGGATGGGATCCAGGCCGGGTGAAAGGTCTGCTCCCACCCAGGAAGAGGCGACAGATCCGGACTATCTTCAGGAGGCGCTGATACCGTTCGGGTCCGAGACTCACGCGGGCGAAGATGTCGCCATATTCGCGGAAGGAGTAAATGCATGGCTCGTTCACGGCGTTATGGAAGAGAACTGGATCTTTTACGTGATGCGTGAGGCGTTCCGGATAGATGAAGCCAAGCTTCTCAAGAGCAGAAAGTAGGTCCTTTGCCGGGCTGGTTTGATTATGAGGATCGTTTTCATGGGAACGCCGCAGGCGGCAGTGCCTTCGTTGGAGCGTCTCGTCAGGGACGGACACGATATCGCTGCCGTTTGGACTCAGCCGGACCGCCCAGCAGGCCGCGGACGAAAATTGACTTCACCTCCGTGCAAGGAGTTCGCGGAAGAACATGGAATTCCGGTGCACCAGCCGCTCAGGCTCAAAACCGCGGAAGCGGCAGAACTCTTTCGCTCTCAGAACGCAGATCTTGCCGTTGTCGTCGCCTACGGCAGGATACTTCCGAAATCCTTTCTGGAAGCATTTCCGCATGGATGTATAAACGTACATTTCTCGCTTCTCCCAAAATACAGGGGGGCGGCGCCCGTAAACTGGGCGATCGTGCGCGGAGAGGACGTCACGGGCGTTACAACGATGCAGATGGATGCCGGTCTCGACACAGGAGACATTCTTCTTCAAAAGGAAACATCTATCGGCAAGGAAGAGACGGCAGCAGAGTTGATGGAACGTCTGTCCCATCTCGGCGCTGAACTCATTTCGGACACGCTTGCGTCGATCGATTCGATCACGCCGACAAAACAGGACGACGCGCATGCTTCGCTCGCGCCCCTTATGTCGAAGGACGACGGCAGGATCGATTGGGAGATGACGGCCGACGAAATATCGAGGCGAGTCCGAGGATTTCAACCGTTTCCGAGGAGCTATACAAAGCTTGAAGGCAGCAAGATAACAGTTTGGAAATGCAAAGCGGCGTCCCCGGAAGGAGGTGATTCCAATCCGGGAATCGTCTTGTCCGCGAATCCGGAGGGAATCGATGTTGTCTGTGGCGCCGGAACCGTTTTGAAGATCACGGAACTTCAGCAGGAAGGAAAGCGAAGGATGACCGCTCTCGATTTCCTGAACGGAGCATCCGTTCCACCCGGCAGCAGGTTCGGAGTTTGAATGAATAAGAAGGCTTACAGGATAGCGGCTTTCTACGAGTTCAAGAAGCTTGTGGGGCTTCCGGACC
>JAHEEZ010000373.1 GCA_024640445.1 Acidobacteriota bacterium
AAAAGGTGCCCGAGATAACGGCGCGCCTGATAGAGGGAATGAAGCGCAAGGGGATAAACGAGGCGACGCAGGAGAAGATCGCAAAAGCGGTCAACTCGTTTGCCATCTATGGTTTCCCGGAATCGCACGCGGCTAGCTTCGCTTTGATCACGTACGCCAGCGCGTACCTGAAATGCCACTATCTCGCGGCGTTCACCGCCGGTCTGCTCAACAACCAGCCGATGGGATTTTATTCTCCGGCGACTCTTATAAAGGACGCCGAGCGCCACGGGCAAGAGTTTCTTGCCGTGGACATACAGGCGTCGGATTACCTCTGTTCGCTTGAAGGCCCGCCGGGCGCGCCGTTGATACGGATCGGGCTGATGTATGTGAAGGGACTGAAGAAGAGTACCGGGCTCGAGATCGAGGAGGAGCGGAAACGGAACGGCGATTTCCGGGACATCGCCGATCTTCTGCATCGCGTGCCGTGCATAAACAAGCGCGAGATACGCCAGCTTTCACTCTCTGGCGCGCTGACGTTCGGCAAGGACAGGCGCGGTTCGCTGTGGGACGCGGAGCGGGAGATACAGAAGGTCGGGCCTTTGTTGAAGAACCTGCGCGAGCGGCCGAAGCGTTCGCCCCTGCCGCTGATGAACGAACTGGAGAACCTTCACGCGGATTTCGCGGTGACAGGTCTGACGGTCGAGAATCACCCGATGGCGCTGATTCGCGACGCGCTGAATCGGAAAGGGATACTGTCGTCGGAAGCGGTCACGAAATGCAGGAAGCGCTCGCTGGCGGCGGTTGCCGGAGCGGTGATCTGCCGCCAGCGGCCTGGTACGGCGAAGGGAGTTCTGTTCATAAGCCTGGAGGACGAGGCGGGGATCTCGAACTTCATCGTGATGCCGGACGTCTTCGACCGCTTCCGGCAGACGATCATCGAAAGTCCGTATCTTCTTATAAAGGGACAGGTCGAGAATAACGGCACGCAGACGCTTGTGAAGGGAATGTATTTCGAGCGGCTTTCATTTATAAGTCTGTATGGCGAGTCACACGACTTTCATTAGTAAATGGTGAATCGTGAATCGTGAATGGGAAGAATTTAACAGGATGGACAGGGTAAATAGGATGTTTCTTCGCGTTTGCGGACCTGACAATTTACTTGATAGACCACAAGGCTACGAATTCAGAAAACGGATCTTTCAAGAAACTGCGACTCGTAGTTTCTTGGTTATATCCTTTCTATCCTGTCCATCCTGTTAAATTCTTCCCATTCACAATTCCACACTCAACGAGGTAACAATATGGAAAAAACACTCAGGTTTCTGACGAAACTCAAGAAGAACAACGACCGGGATTGGTTCAACGCCAATAAGAAAGAGTACGAGGCGGCTCGCGAGGAATTCACCGAAGTCGTCGAAAAACTGATCGCGGGCATCGCCGCGTTCGATCCTTCGGTCATAGGCATCCAGCCAAAGGACTGCCTGTTCCGGATCTACCGCGACGTACGATTTTCAAAGGACAAGAGCCCGTACAAGACAGCGTTCGGAGCTTACATAGCGCCCGGAGGAAGGAAGTCGATGGCGCCCGGATATTACATCCACGCCGAACCAAAGGCGTGTTTCCTCGCCGGCGGAATGCATATGCCGCAACCCGCAGACCTGCTTGCGGTGAGAAACGCGATCGTC
This sequence comes from Acidobacteriota bacterium, assembly GCA_024640445.1. Classification (GTDB taxonomy): domain Bacteria; phylum Acidobacteriota; class Blastocatellia; order Pyrinomonadales; family Pyrinomonadaceae; genus Aridibacter. The sequence continues at coordinate 1,668 of JAHEEZ010000373.1, forward strand.
GCCGACCCGAAGGCGATTCCTAAGATCGAAAATGCGGCGGCGTTCAAAAAGTACTTTGAAAAGGTAGCGTCGCACGAAATGCTGAAGACTGCGCCGAAAGGATTCGACCCGGATCATCCGGCGATAAATTATCTTCGCCTGAAGGGCTACACGGTTGCCCACGAGATCAAGAAGGACGCCGACTTCAAGGACCCGAAGTTTCCTGCTTATGCTGTGAGGGTCTTCAAGGCGATGACGCCTCTGATCGATTTCCTTCGGTCTGTGAAGGATAAGTGAACAGGGATGAAGGGGAACAAGGAGATGGTTCTTCCGCGGTACAACGCAGATTTTTTTCGTAAGAATGTGTGAGCCAGCGGATTCGCTGAATGAACAGACAATGAGTTTGGGCAAAGTGTCAGGAAATCCCCTGAATCCCCTTCACCCCTGTTACTTCTTATCTTTAGAAGGTGCTAGCTGATCTCGCGGAAGGGAACCTCGCCGAGGGCATCGATAAGGGTGGACACCTTGTTGTCAAAACGGTCGCGCCTTGATTCGAGGTCGGCGATGATCGCGTTCAACTGGCGGTTCCTTTCCAGGAGGGAGTCCCTTTTCACTTTTTCATCGTTAACCAGCTGCCGTTTTTCTCTAAGGGCCTTTTCTTCATCCTCGACCTCAAACAAGAAGCGTTTGGTCTTATCGGTCAAATTGTCGAGTGACTCCATTCCGGAGACAGACGGATTCGGCATAGCGGTATGTGAGCTCAAAAAACGCGCAGAGAGTATTTGATTTCTGGAACGGTGCCCCGATGTTAATCGAAGAGATTCAGATAATCAAGGAATTGGAAAGAAATCTTCTGAAGGGCGGATCCTAAGGGCCTGCAAACAGGTCGGACGCGGCTTCGGACCCGGAAACGGGGTCTCTTCACACTGCCCGGTCCGGGGCGCCGGACAGGAACCGACGAGGCCGTCCGTCCGCCCGAAAAAGCCCTCACGGAGCCGCCCGGACCGGACTTTTCTTTGCGGAGCGTCCTGGGAACTGCGGTCAAACTCCCTCTCCTGTTCAGGTTGCAATTGGCAGGGTTCTCTTATATTTTTTCAGTCTTGATGAAAGAGCAGCTTGTAAAACTGATCCTCGAAC
>JAHEEZ010000131.1 GCA_024640445.1 Acidobacteriota bacterium
TCAATCAAAAAGGAGACTGGCGAACCCAGTTAACTCCCCGAACCCGGCAAACTCAGAAAACTCGCCGAACAGTCTTGCGCCTGGCGGCGCAGTGGGCAGGCACGAATCCTGCACCTACGAGACTCAGCAAACTCGCTGAACTCAGTTAACCCGGCAAACTCACCGAACTCACCCGCCCAGAATGTCTTTCGAAGAGAACTTCTTTGCCGCCTGCGCTTTCAACTTTTGTTCGGTTGCGCGGGCAAGATTGACGTACTGAAGCTGAAGGTCCGAGAGGATACTTTCAAACAGGTGGTTCTCCTGCGGCGAAAGGTTGTTCTTCGTCTTCTCGCGAAGCATGTGGAGGACATCGATCCAGTATCTTCCCGTATCCAGGTCGACAGCTTTCTGTCCCGTGACGGGATGCGGGATCGCTCCAAGGGAGGCGGCTGCATTCGTTACCAGGGTGGAAAGGAAATTCACGAAGCTCGCCGGATTCTCTTCGTCGAATACAAGATCGTCTTCGTCAAAGGCTTCGGGCGCGGCTTTGGTTTCCGCTGCGGGTGAAGCGGCTTCAGGCGCCGAAACAACCTGTTCGCCGATGATCTCGGGTTCCGTGATTGTCGGTTCGGGGTCAATTGTCACGCCTTCCCGGACGGATCCGTCGGGATTGAATTTCCGCCGGTCAGTGACTTTCAGTACGGGTTCTTCTTCGTGGTTGGGGTCCTGGTTTCCGATCATCGCCTTTTTCTATACTCCGACTTTTGAACTATATTCAGATACTAGCATTTTGCAAAAACAAAGTTCAAAATTCCATGGTTTCAAGGCCTCCGAATGACGATCTCCAGGGCCTTCCAAACTTAACCAGATACTTCTTTCAGTAAACAGCGGACATATGTCAAAAGAATTCGATGAATTGGTGAGCGTGATGGCAAGGCTGCGCGCGCCCGGCGGCTGTCCCTGGGACCGGGAACAGACCTATGGATCACTCGCGCAGTATCTGCTTGAGGAAACATACGAAGCATTCGACGCGATACAGCAGGCGGAAGAGACCGGCGAGACCGCTGAACTGAGTGAAGAACTCGGCGACGTGCTCCTTCAGGTAGTGTTCCATTCGACGATCGCGAAAGAAAAGGGCGATTTCACGATCGACGACGTGGCGAAAGGGGTTTCTGAAAAGCTTGTGCTAAGGCATCCGCACGTCTTTGGCGACAGGAAGCTTGAAACGGCTGACGACGTGCTCGACAACTGGGACGAACTAAAGAAAGCGGAAAGGAAGGAATCCGGAAAGAAGGAAAAGCAAGGCGGATCGATCCTTGACGAGGTGCCGATCCATTTTCCAGGGCTTCTCGAAGGGCTCAAGCTGACGAAGCGGGCGGCAAAGGTCGGATTTGACTGGGAGAACAAGGAGCAGATCCTGGAGAAACTGGATGAGGAACTTGAAGAACTGCACGTCGCCGTCGAGTCTGACGCCGGAAAAGAGGCGGTAGAGGAAGAGATAGGCGACCTGCTGTTTGTCCTCGTCAACCTGGCCCGGCATTTGGATGTGGAACCCGAAACCGCTTTGAAGAAGACCAACCGGAAGTTCCGGAAAAGGTTTGCGTTTATCGAACGCGAACTTGAGAAGGATGGGAAGAAGCCGGAAGAATCGACATTGGAAGAGCTAGACGGCCTTTGGAATAAGGCGAAATCAGCAAACGAGAGTTAATCCCGGAAAGAAAAGAGCTGGACGAGCAGATCCCTTGCAAGCTCATAGATCGCAGGATCTCCCGATGCTCTCGGTCCCGCGACGTTCAATACCCTGCATTCAAATCCTGCCAGCCATTCGGCGACCGCCTTTGCTGCCTCGGCAATGCCATTCGATCCCAGATCTATGTGAAGGACGGGCCTCCCGTATCTTTCCGCTATCTGAAGGGTCAATTTGGATCCACCAGTTAAAGGCCCTTTGGAAATGATGAGCGTCGCGTCTGAATCTCTCACGTTCAAAGCGGTCCGCGTGGCATAGTTCCTTGTGTCGCATTCCTTTAGGGTGTCGTATGTGTCCGGCACGCGGCCGTCTTCAGCGCGCCTTCCTTTCGGAACCCATCCGCCTGTTGGGATCCCAAGTTCAAGCGCCGCATCCAAAGCGGCACGATCCGCGCCTGTTTGGGCGCCGGAAATGACCTTTTCCAAATTGAGGGGCATCTGCCTGAGCGGGTCGTGACTAGTTGTTCATCGAAGAACTATCGTCAACTCGAAGTTTCTTAGTCGGTTCTTTTGCCGGAACTTCGACAAGCACCTTCGTCTTTCCGGTGCTAATCGATTCGATCACTTCTCCGGCAGAACCCATCTTCACTTTCGAAGAGAGTACGCGCGAGACCCTTTGGGGAAGGAAGGCGGGGGCAATACTGGCTATCGAAGCGCTGAGCGCCACGATGTCGCCTCCGCCGCGCCAATGCAAACGGACCACCGACGCTTCCGTGAAATTGAGGATCCTGAGAAGCGTCAGAGAGATCAGGTAAATATCATCGATCTGGCCGATGAAAGGGAAGATATCGGGAATCAGGTCGATGGGGGAGATCGCGTAAACGATGGCGGCTCCGAAGAGCGCTTTTTCCGCGATAGGCACACGGCTGTCCATCAGGAGGTTTCCGCACAAGCGCACCATGTTCGGCAGGAACATCAGAAAATTTCTCATCCGGCCCTTTGATTCGCGCCTTTCTTTCCGCTTTGTGTTCGCCTTTTCGCGTGCCATCTTTCGCTTCTCCATCAAAAAATTCCAGCTGGTCTGGTCAGAGTCTAATCAGTGTAAACCTGCTTCGCAAGTCGCTCGGCGGCTCGTTTGTCATTTGCCCGATATCGGTTATCATTTGGCAGTTCTTAGTTGAGTTTGCGCCTTTGCCGGTTGTTCGGCCCGGAGAGTGGCCGGCAGAGTGATAAATGCCTTCTTATGATCCTCCAAAGCATACGTGAGCGCGCTTCATATAATCCCCAGCACATCATTTTGCCGGAAGGCGCTGATCCCAGGGTCGTGGCCGCGGCCGGGGCCTGTGTCCGCGAACGAATAGCGAAGATCACGTTGCTCGGTAACGAAGAGGAGATACGCGAATCGGCGGCAGCCGGAGGAGTGAACCTGAACGGCGTCGGCATCGTGGACCATCTCAAGGTCCGCGACCACGGCAGGATCGCGAGGCTCTATCATGAGTTGCGGCGGGCAAAAGGGGTTACGCTTGAAGAGGCTGAGAGGACGGTAAGAGATCCTCTGTTTTACGCGGATCTTCTCGTCCATCTCGGCGAGGCCGACGGATCGGTCGCGGGCGCCGCGAACTCAACCGCTCACACAGTTCGCGCCGCGTTGCATTGCGTTGGGGTCAGGCAGGGATTCCGGACTGTCTCATCGTTCTTCCTTATTACGGTCCCCGACAAGAACTTCGGGCACGACGGAACGATGATTTACGCGGATTGCGGCGTGGTTATCGATCCCGACTCGAACCAGCTTGCGGAGATCGCGATCGCTTCGGCGGAATCGTTCCGGGCTCTTGTGGGCGCCGAACCGCGTGTGGCAATGCTTTCCTTTTCCACAAAGGGGAGCGCGAAACATCCGTCCACTGAAAAGGTTATCGAGGCTACAAAGAACGTGAAGGCGCGACGGCAAGACATCCTGATAGACGGTGAACTTCAGGCGGATGCCGCACTCGTGCCCGCAGTCGCGGAATCGAAAGCTCCGGGATCTTCAATTGCGGGGCGAGCAAACGTGCTGGTTTTCCCGGATCTCAACTCCGGAAACATTGCCTACAAGCTGACCGAACGTCTGACCGGCGGCACGGCTATCGGCCCGATCCTTCAAGGACTCGACCGGCCGTGCAATGATCTCTCCAGAGGATGCAGCGCTGAGGATATTGTAAACGCGGTGGCGATCACCGCGGTCCAGTCACAGGCGAGGAAAGGTTAGGCCGGTTGATTAAATTGTCCGAGTCCCTAGAGCAATAGATCTTAAACTCGCCACATACGCGCGATTCTTTGAATTGACAATAAACGAATGACCATTTATTAATAATAAACGGATACTCATTCAGTTTATTGATAAACATGAGAATACGAGACGATCAAAAGCGAGAAGCGATTTGCAGGGCGGCTATCGACCTGATCAACTCGAATGGATTTGAAGACACTTCGATCTCAAAGATCGCGAAAAGGGCGTACGTATCGCCGGCGACGATCTACGTCTATTTCGCGAACAAAGAAGACCTTCTGAACCAAATATATCTGAAAGTGAGATTGGAGATGAGCTCGGCGATGATGGAGGGGCTGGATGAGTTCCAGCCGGTTGAAGAGGCATTCCGCACAGTTTGGTTCAATTTCTACAACTACGCCGTCGAGAATCAGACAGATTTCGCGTTCGGTGAGCAGTTCGCCAATTCACCGCTTGTAAACCGTATCGACCGGGATGAAGGCGAACGCTACTATGGGCCGCTGATTGAGTTGTTCGAACGCGGGAAACGGGAAGGCATCTTCAAGGACGTTCCACTCGCCGTGTTTTCGGCGTTCGCGTTCTTTCCCGTGATAGGGCTCATACGCAACAGGCACAGCGGAAATTTGGTTTTCGGAAAGGAAATGCTGGAAAGGGTGTACCAGATCGCGTGGGATGCGGTGACGGATTGAGTGATCGGTGATGAGTGATGAGTCTTGAGGGATCACTCAAAAGAGATAGCAATTGACACGGCCACCAAAACGAAATTACCTTGCTCAGTCCTCAGCTAGTGTACCAACTCCAACTCGGTCTTCGATCGGACGAGTTCTTCCACGATCGCCTGGAATGAGAAGACTTCCTGTTTGTCCCTGATCGATCGTTCACGCAAGATCTCCCAGTCCTCACGAGGCACAGAAGTAAATGCCTCGACGATAAGCGGATCGAATTGGGTGCCGGCGCAGATGCGGAGTTCCGCCACCGCATCGTCGTACGACCTGCCCTGGCGGTACACGCGATCCGAGATCATGGCGTCGAAGGCGTCTATCACTGCGAAGATCCGTGCGCCGATATCGATCGCCTCTCCCTTCAAGCCGTTCGGATAACCGCTTCCGTCCCAACGCTCGTGGTGCTGGGAAACGACTTTCGCCGCCCCGCCCAGGAAGGGTATGTTTCTAAGGATCCGGTAACCGTGTTCCGGATGCATTCGCATCTTCTCCCATTCCCGTTCAGTCAATTTGGAAGGCTTTCGCAGTATCGCGTCAGGTACGCCGATCTTCCCTATGTCGTGAAGAAGCGCACCTAGTTCCAGATCCCGCAGGGAGTCGGGTTCAAGTCCAAGTTCGTGGCCGAGGCGAAGGCTGAAAGTGACCACGCGTTCGGAATGCCCGTGAGTCTCAAAATCACGAGTCTCCAGCGCCTGAACAAGGGCTTTTAATGTGACGCGGTATGAATTCTCAATATCCTCAAGCGCGCGATCAAGTGCCGCGTTCTTGTCGGCCACCAGATTTTCGAGGCTCGAACGGTACTGTTCGGTGACGGACTTTGACTCGTGCCTCTCAAACGCCCGTTCGACCGCGGTCTCAAGATATTCGAGCTCGAAAGGCTTCCTTATGAAATCAAACACACCGGCACGGAAACATTCGATAGCCTCATCGGCGTGAAATTCAGATCCTATAAGTATGAGAACCGAACCTGGAGAGGTGACGGATGCAAGTTCAAGAAGTCTGAGGCCGTTAAGCTCACCAAACTCGTAGGGACTTACAATGACGCCGAACCTGTCTTCGCTCAACAGCCGGAGAGCAGACTCTTCATTCCTCCCGCGCTCGCAATCGAATCGATTACCAAGAAAATCAGACACGACTGAGTCCGTTTCCGGCTCTAGGACGAGCAACGATCTCTTCGCTGAAGTGTTTTCGGTCATAGGACGGGCAGGATAGGTCCCGGTGACGTCGGAGGGTTTCACTTTCTTCGGGACAAGGCAGAAACGCCTTATGTTACCGACCTTTACAGGCAATCAAGAAGTTATCATATTACTTTCGGCGTTTGCAATCGAGTCGGGCGTTCCAAGTTTGGCGAGTTAACAGGTCCTGCCCCTACCGAACCCGCTGAACTGCTTCGCGCCTGCGGCGCATTGGGCAGGCACAGGTCCTGCCCCTACCGAACCCGATGAACTGCTTCGCGCCTGCGGCGCAATGGGCAGGCACAGGTCCTGCCCCTGCGATTCTCTCATGACTTCTTTTACGGCACGCTCCCTGACGGTCGCGTTTCCGCCGTGCGCCTGCGGCGCATTGGGCAGGCACAGGTCCTGCCCCTACAATTCCTCCTGTCTCCCCGTTTGACCGCCGAACCCATCAGCCGTATCATTTCTATTCCCGTGCCGGAGTGGCGAAATCGGTATACGCACCAGACTCAAAATCTGGCGAGAGCAATCTCATGTCGGTTCGAGTCCGACCTCCGGCATTCATTTTGATCTTCACAGAAGATTCGCTACGGTTCCGGAATCAAGTCAGAACTGTCTCCTGAGACCTCCGATCTGCATTATCTTTGCTCCAAGTTCTTCAACGGACATCTGGGTAGAATTCAGATATTTGATCTTCGCCTTTCTATAGATGGCTTCGGCTTGGGCGATCTCGTACTGACATTGCCGGGATGAGGCGTATGAATCCCGGTTGTACCTCTCCTGACGCACCTGCTGAAGCCTGAAAGGATCGATCGTCAGCCCAAACAGCTTGTCCTTGTGTTCTTCAAGCACGTCGGGCAGCCGGTTCTTTTCCAGTTCAGAATCTGTCAACGGGTAGTTGGCGGCGTAAACCCCGTACTGGAGCGCAAGATAAAGACATGTGGGTGTCTTACCTGAACGCGAAACTCCAACTATTATTATCTGGGCGCGATTGTATGAAGTCGTCGCGACTCCGTCATCCGTTTCAAGCGCGAAGTTCATCGCACCGATCCGCGTCACGTAACCCTTGGCGTTGACCATTCGGTGGGAAAGCCCTATTTTGTGCGAAGATTGCGTCTGGAGCACTTCCTCAAGAGGGTTTACAAACGTGTCGAAGAGATCAAAGAATTCGCAGTTGCACTCGGCGATCACCTTACGGATCTCATTATCGACAAGCGTCGCGAAAACTATCGGCTTTTCCCCACTTTCACCCACCGCCGCATTTACAAGCTCAACCGCTTTTTGCGCCTGCTCCCGCGAGTCCACAAATGGAAGTACTTCCGTATTGAATTCGACGTCGGGAAACTGGCTCAAGAGTGAATGGCCCAAAGCCTCAGCGGTAATTCCGGTCCTGTCCGAAATGATGAAAGCGTTGCGTTTTAGTGAAACCATTGGGAATTAGGGATTGGAGTTTTGTAAGACTATCATTATCGTACAATAACTTCCCAGCCAAAAATTTACACAATGAAAAGATCAATTTTATGGTTTAACGAAATCGATATGAACGATGTCGGGCGCGTCGGAGGCAAGAACGCATCGCTCGGCGAAATGATCCAGAATCTCGCTTCTTCGGGAATCGCGGTCCCAAACGGATTTGCGACGACGGCTGACGCTTTCTGGAATTTCTTGCGTGATAACGGCCTGGAAGAAAAGATCAGCTCCCGGCTCGAAGGACTGGACGTGGGCGAGATCGAGGCGCTGGCGCGCGCCGGAAAGGAGATCAGGCAGTGGATCGTTGAAGCGGAGATCCCTTCAGAGATAGCTTCGGACATCAGAAGAGCCTACGAAACGATGGTCGAAGAATCCGGAGGTCCGATCTCTGTAGCGGTCAGGTCATCAGCAACTGCGGAAGATCTTCCGGAGGCCTCGTTCGCGGGCCAGCAGGAAACGTTCTTGAACGTCAACGGGATCGACGAGGTCCTCTTACGGATACGGGACGTGTTTGCCTCGCTGTATAACGATCGGGCGATCTCTTACAGGGTTCACCAACGCTTTGAACACTCTGACGTTGCACTTTCGGCAGGGATACAGCATATGATCCGCAGCGACCTGGGTGCGAGCGGCGTGATGTTCAGCATGGACACCGAAAGCGGATTTGAGGATGTTGTGCTGATTACATCATCCTGGGGGCTTGGCGAAGCGATAGTCCAGGGGATCGTCAATCCCGATGAATTCTACGTTTACAAGCCGGCGCTAAGGCAGGGAAATTCGGCAGTGCTAAGAAGGCACCGCGGAGGAAAGGCGCTGAAGATGGTTTACGGCGAGGGTTCCGCTGTTGAGACCGTCGAAGTCGCGGAATCTGACCGGCGAAGATTCTCGCTCGAAGACCGGGAAATCGAGGACCTCGCAAGAATGGCCGTTGTGATCGAAGATCATTACGGGCGCCCGATGGACATCGAGTGGGGCAAGGACGGCAAAGACGGAAAGCTGTATATGCTTCAAGCGCGGCCGGAGACCGTGAAATCACGATCAAACAAGAACGTTATCCAAAGATACAGGCTGAATGAATCCGGCGGCAAACTGCTGGTGACGGGACGGAGCATTGGCCAGAGGATCGGCGCGGGACGCGTTCGCGTCGTAAAGGACGTTAGCGAGATCGGGATGGTTAGGTCCGGTGACGTACTTGTCACCGATATGACCGATCCCGACTGGGAACCGGTAATGCAGCGGGCAGCGGCAATCGTAACGAACCGTGGCGGACGTACGTGCCATGCGGCGATCATCGCCCGTGAACTAGGCGTACCCGCCGTTGTAGGCTGCGGAGAAGCGACAGAGGTTCTTCGCGGGATCGAGTCGGCGACCGTCTCCTGCGCGGAAGGCGAAACTGGCAAGATCTACGACGGCATCCTTGAATTTGAAATAAATGAGACCAGCCTGGAAACACTGCCGGAACTGCCTTTTAAGATAATGCTGAACGTTGGAAGCCCGGAACGCGCGTTCGATTTTCAAAGTCTTCCAAATCACGGAGTCGGCCTCGCGCGTCTTGAGTTCATCATCAATAACACGATCGGGATCCATCCCAAAGCTCTTCTCGGCTACAACCTGATGGAAGACGAGGTCAAGGAATACATCGATCAAGCGACGGCAGGGTATGATGACCCGGTCGAGTTCTACATCAGTAAGCTTACGGAGGGAATAGCGACGCTTTGCGCCGCCTTCAGTGGAAAACCGGTTATTGTTCGCCTTTCCGATTTCAAATCGAACGAGTACGCGAATATGTATGGCGGCGGGATCTTCGAGCCGGAAGAAGAGAATCCGATGATCGGCTTCCGCGGCGCTTCGCGGTACATTTCATCTTCTTTCCGAGATTGCTTCAGACTTGAATGCGAAGCGGTCAAAAGGGTCCGAAACGGCATAGGCCTGAAGAACCTCGAATTAATGATCCCTTTCGTCAGGACCCTGGATGAAGCGGATGAAGTGATCGGGCTGCTCGCGGAAAACGGCCTCGAACGCGGTGTGGATGGTCTTCGCGTGATAATGATGTGCGAGATTCCTTCGAACGCGATACTCGCCGATGAATTTCTTGAAAGATTCGACGGATTCTCTATCGGATCGAACGATCTGACGCAGTTGACGCTCGGGCTCGATCGGGATTCCGGTCTGATCGCTCACCTTTTCGACGAACGCAACGAGGCGGTCAAGCGGCTCCTGAGCATGGCAATTAGGGCCGCGAAGAAATCCGGCAAGTATATCGGCATTTGCGGGCAGGGCCCCTCGGATCATCC
>JAHEEZ010000132.1 GCA_024640445.1 Acidobacteriota bacterium
GTCGGTTTCAGGGAAGATGCAGGAGTCATCTCTTCACAGATGCTCTGCCAGGGACGGATTCGCTGCGGCTATTGTGCTTCAAAAGTCAGTGCTGTTTCAACCGGATCTTCGTCTATTGCGTCAATCAGGCCAATCGAAAGTGCTTCGCGTGCATCGATCGTCCTTGCGGTCAGGAGCATTTCGAGCGCCCTCTTCTCGCCGATCAGCCTTGGCAGAAATTGGGTTCCTCCCCAGCCGGTCATTATTCCGAGCTTCGGACCGGGATGCGCGAATTTTGATCGTTCGGAGGCGATCCGGTGACGGCAGGCGACCGCCAGGTCAAGAGCTCCGCCCATACAGTATCCGTCGACAGCAGCGATCACAGGCTTCTCTGAGCCATAGATCGAGAGCATCAGGTCCTGTCCGCGCTTCCCGAATTCGCGAGCGGATGATGAGTCCAATGCGGCGACCTCCCGAATGTTGGCGCCTGCGGCAAATGTGTCTCCGGAGCCCGTGACGACGATACGCGCGACATCAGGGTCGGTCGATGAGATCGCCAGCGCCGCTTTCAATGCCTCCAGGGTTTCGACCGCAAGGGGATTCTTGATCTCGGGGCGAACAAATCGAACGATGGCCGCGGTGCCGCGTTTCTCGATCGAGATTGGTTCGGCGGGATCATCCATAATTTTCGGAACTAAAGAAGGTCTAGAACAAGACCGCCCAGGTGGCGAAGTCCTCGGTGAACTCGGTGAAGTTGTGATTGGTGCCCGCGGGAACGTAAAACGCATCGCCAGGGGCAAAAGCGAACGCGTTTCCGTCGATGACTAGTTTTCCGGTCCCACGAATTACGAAATAGAACTCGTCCTGATCGTGGACGGTCTGGTAATCGGTGCCGCGCGGAGAGAAAAAGATCAGCTTGACGCCTTCTTTTTCAAATGGCTCGAGATCCCAGACTCCTTCCTTCCACTTGCCGGTTGCCGGAAGCGGAAGCTTTTTCATCAGTTCTTCTGGTGTGAATCTCATATTCTCAGGTGACTTTCGCTCTATTCGATGGGAGGAAGAACGAACGGGCCGAGATGTGGTTTATTGGTGCTGATCGCGGTCTTAAGACCAATCTCCAAGGCATTCCGAATGTCTTCGGGAGTAACGATCGCATCCACAAATCCCCGGGCCGCGGCGTATTTCGCGTCAAGTTCCCTTTCGTAAGTTTCGCGGACCTTTGCCATTTCTTCCAGCATGTCCGCATCGGGTTCCTTGCCCTCGCTCTTCAAACGCTCAAGCAAGGTGCCGAAGATCGCCTGCACCGCCGAATCACCCTCCATCACGCCCATTCTTCCGGTCGGAAGGCTGAATATGAAGTCCGGATCAAAGCCCTGTCCCGCCATCGCGTAGTATCCGGCCCCGGACGCGTGGTTCAGGGTCAAAACGAGCTTCGGAACCGTCGCCGTCGCCATTGCTTCCACGAAACGCGCGCCGGCGCGGATGATGCCCGAATGTTCGGCTTCCGCGCCGACCATGAATCCTGAAACGTCCTGGACAAAAAGGATCGGCGTACCGTGGCGGTTGCAGTTCTCGATAAAATACGCGGTCTTTTCTGCTGATTCGGTGTACACGATGCCGCCTATCTTCGGAGGCTTTTCCTTTCGCGTGATCATTCCACGGTGGTTTGCGATTATCCCTGTATGGATCCCCCGGATCCTTGCCGTTCCACAGATCATCTCCTTCGCGTAATCAGCCTGGAACTCGTCAATTTCTCCCCCGTCGAGAATGCACTTCAGCACGGCGCGTATGTCGTACGGCTGCCGGTGGTCGCCCGGAATGAGTTCGTACAGTTCCTTTGCTTCAAGACCGGCTTTTGCGGGCTCAACGACCGACACATTCGCACGCTGAGTCGGCGGGAGTTCCTCAACAAGCTCGCGGATCTTCGCGATGCATTCTTCTTCGTTCGCCGTACGGTAATGGGCCACGCCGGAGACTGCGTTGTGAGTCATAGCGCCCCCAAGCGTCTCATTGTCAATGGTTTGCCCGGTCGCTCCCTTCACGAGGTTAGCGCCTCCGAGTCCCATGAACGAAGTGCCTTCTACCATCAGGATCACGTCCGAAAGCGCGGGCAGATATGCCCCGCCGGCGACGCACATACCCATAACGGCGGAGATCTGCGGCACCTTCAGGTACCGGCGCATTATCGAGTTGTAGTAGAAGATCCTTGCGGCTCCGTACTGGCCCGGGAAAACACCGCCCTGGTACGGGAGATTCACGCCCGCCGAGTCGACAAGATAGATGATCGGCACTCGGCAGCGCATCGCGATCTCCTGCGCCCGAAGGATCTTCTTTATCGTCTCCGGGTACCAGGCTCCGGCCTTAATAGTCGCGTCGTTCGCGACCACTACGCATTCCCTTCCGTTCACGCGGCCCACCGAAGTAACCACCGCCGCCGCGGGCGCACGGCCTTCATATTCGTCGTACGCGACGAACAGACCTATCTCCTGGGAATATGAATCTTCGTCAAACAACAGGGCAACACGTTCGCGGGCCGTGAGCTTCCCTTTTGCGTGGATCTTTTCGATCTTGTCCACGCCGCCGCCCAGGTGGAGTTTGCGCTCGATCCGCCTGAATTCCTCGGTAAGTTCCGAAAGCCTTGTTGTCTGCTCCTCTAACTTCATCAAGAATCCTGTTTTCTGCCTCTCAGAATGATCGTCGGCACCATCCCGCCGCCGCTAGTCACGTTTGCGAGTTCCGACGTCGAAAGCCTTGTAAATGCCGATCCGACGATCCCGTTAAAGAGCATCGGGTCGAGATCGACCAGCGAGTTGGTCATGTGGACGTTCCCTTCTTCGTCTATGTACGGGAAGACCTCTTTCGCCGTCTTCACCCTTTCCTGCACAAGATAATCGCCGTTCTCAAGTGCCTTGGAGATTGCCTCATCCCATTCATCGTCGGAAGAGATCCAGCCAATGTAGATCCCGTGTCCTCCATAATCGTCGTTTGGTTTTAGCGCAAGCTTGTCCTTGTGCGTCCGCGTCCATTCCAGAAGATCTATCTCTTCATCGTAGTACTTCGTCTTCACATCCTTGAAATTTCGTGTCCAGGGAATGTGGTCTCGGATCGCCTGAAGTTCGGCCTCATCAAACAGGTAAGAGTATTTCTCGTCGGTAAGAACTGAAAATACCGCCTTTTTGTGGACTAGTTTCGCGCGGAAGCTGTTCGCCATACACACCGCGCCCGCCCGGAATGCGTCAAGCAATGCGGGGTACTCATCGATTATCGGGAGATATTCGTTGACCAGGAGACGCCTGTAAACCAGGTCTATCTTCGTTTCACCGAAGTAGAGTCCACCGTCCCGGAAAACCAGTTCGTCTGGCGAACAGATCACGGAAGGCGTGCCGTGCCTTTCAAAATAGTCCTTGCAAAGCTCGAACTCCTTCTGGGTTGGAAGACCTTTCAGATCGACGATCCCTATCGTCGGAGATTCTTCGTAATCGCCGCCCGAGTATTCCCTGTAACAGCTCAATAGGGTTTCTAGCAGTTTCGAACGGCCTTCGAGTCCGACAAGTTCGTAACGTTCGGCGAATTTCTTCATCACCGGAAGGCCGAAGAAGATGTCGCGCGCGGAATCGGAGTACGCAATGCCCGCGGGGCTTTCTCCGTTGAGTTCGACGTAGGAATAAGAGTCTTCCGTCAAAAACGAATCAAGCCTTGCCGTCGGCGAGACCTGGACGTATCCCGGATCGATCGCGATCAACTCCTTCTCGATCTCGGTCATACCGAGCTCGTCCAGCAGCTCCTCAGATCCGATCGCAGCGTCCTTCACCTTCTGGAGCGCGTCCCAGATCGTTTCGCCGATCCGCGATACACGTTCCCAGTCAGCTTCGAGGACAAAATGCGGCCGCAGATACGGGCACAGTTTTCTTCCGCCAAAGATCAGCCGCGCCTCGTCCAGCCGAGCCTCAAGTTCTTCGAGAGATGCCTTCTTCAGGTCTTCGTCCTCGAGCAGAGAATTGTAATAGCCGATCGCTTCTTTTAACACCGTGTGCGCTACCTGCCTGTAATAATTGGACTTATCAGAGTTTGAACTCGTATCTCGCGACCCTGTAAGGTTCCCGTTCCTTGAAACTGTGAAAGACAAAGCCTTGCCTTTCGTACACCGAACGAAGTTTGGGCCTGTCGGCGCAATCGAGCCTCAGATACTTTCTTCCGATCTCCCTCGCCTCGTTCTTGGCATTCGCCATCATTGCGCTCGAGATCCCGAGCCTGCCGAACTCTCGCCTAACTGCGACTCTGTGGATGAACGCGGAGTCTTCGTGCGGAACGTCGTTCCAGTATTCAAGATCCTCGGTCTGAAATCTGTAGCAGCCGGCGGGCACTTTGCTGCTTAACGCGATCCGGTACATTCCGTCCGCAACCTCTCCGGCAACTGCGTCCACATCAAGTTCGTCGCACTCCCAGAGCTTTTCGCCTTTCGAGATCAGCCATTCCGCGGCCTCCCTGAGTATCGAGGAGATCAACTCAGCATCATCTGCCGTCGCGATTATGATCTCAATTTCGGATTCGGCAGGCATTTTCCTTCTATTTATTCTTGGCCGCACGCTTATTCAGCCATTTGACCCATCGCTCCATGAAAGGGCGAAGAGGCTTGAACAACCTGCCGCGAATTGTCTTCTCGGATTCCTTCTCACTCCACTTGCGAAGATTCTTCTCCGCGTACTGCCGTATCTGCGGTTCCAGATTCTGCTTCTTGACCGAATGCTTCATCGTCAGGAAGTAATGCTGGCCGACAAGAGAAAAAACCAGTCCGGCAAGATTGCTCTTGAACGAGGTCTTCGCCATATACCGCTTGAAGAAGCTTTCGGTCGGCTGAAGAAGCGCGCCGACGGACACCTCCATCCAGGGCGACTTGTTCTGCATTTTGGGGTGATATAGTCCCGGCAGATCGCCAGTGATCTTGACCTTGACGTCCTTCAGACGCGGATCGTCGATGAAATCAACGAGCCGGATCCTCTCGAGCCCACGAATGTGCTCTACCGGAAGAAAACCGATGATCCTCTGAATGTTTTCCTCGGTCTTCTTAGGGAGGTCGATCGTCGATTTGTTCTCGATCTTGAGCTGGACCGTGCCGGTCGGTTTCTTGCCTGCTACCTGAATTGCCATAAATGATTCCGTGCGATCTTCCAAATTCGCCGACTGATCGTCTGAAATTCGCAACACAGACCACACGGTCTGTTGCGGATCATCCACGGCTGAAAATCGCAAAGTACCAATATAAAGCATTTGAAGCCTTTTATTAAGCGGCACGGGCGTTGCACAGGGAAATAAGTAATGGAGAAGCAGAAAACCTTTGCGGGGCCGGTCGAAACCCGCGGCATAGGCCTTCATACCGGCGTCGATGTTAACCTGAAACTAAGACCGGCGCCGGAGAACACAGGCTACATATTCGTCCGCACGGACCTCGATAATTTCGAGATCCCTGCCTCCGCTGAATACATTTCGCGATGCAGTTACGCGACCACGCTGCTGCGAAACGGCGTGATGCTCTCAACCTGCGAGCACCTTCTTTCGGCATTGAGCGGCGCAGGCATCGACAATTGCTTCATAGACCTCGACAACATCGAAGTGCCGATCCTCGACGGTTCTTCCGAAGATTTTATCGGACTGATCGAAAAAGCGGGCGTTAAGGAACAGGACGCCCCGCGCAGGTATTTCAGGATCAAGGAAAAGGTGGCATTCGAAGACGGGGACCGGAAGATGTCGGTTGAGCCTTCGGAGCGGTACGAGATCGAATGTCTTATAGATTTCCCTCACCCTTTCATCAACACGCAGACCTACCACTTCGTTTTCGAAAACGGTTCGTTTATGAAAGAGATCGCTTCAGCGCGGACGTTTGGATTTACGCAGGAAATAGAAATGCTCCGAAAGGCGAACCTCGCCCGCGGAGGGTCGCTCGAAAACGCGATCGTGCTCACGCCGGAGGGGATGCTCAACGAACAGCCCTTGAGGTTTAAGGACGAATTCGTCCGACACAAGATACTGGACATCATCGGAGATTTCGCGCTGCTTGGAATGCCTCTGAAAGGAAAGATCAAGGCAGAAAAGAGCGGCCATTCGATCCACGCCAGCCTTATGAGCAAACTGCTCAAGACGGAAGGCGCGTGGGAGATCATCGACCATTGACCATTGACCATTGGTCATTGGGCGATGAACGCTCACTCCCAGTCCGTCGTAAAAGTTCCATCCTTGTCCACCCGTTTGTAGGTGTGCGCGCCAAAAAAGTCCCTTTGCCCCTGTAAGAGGTTCGCCGGAAGCCTTCCGGAGGTGGCCGCGTCGAAATATACCAAACACGATGCGAAACAATACGAGGGCAGTTCAGCCGACATCGATTTCGTCGTCACCTCCCGCAGATCCGAAACCGGCCCATCAAGCATCGCCCGGAACGACGAGTCAAAAAGGATATTCCTTAGGTCCTCATTTGCCGCGTAAGCTTTCCTGATGTCCTCCAGAAGCGAAGCGCGGATAATGCATCCGCCGCGCCATATCCTGGCGATCTCCGCGAGGTCCAATCCGTATCCTTTTTCGGCTGATGCCTCCGCCAGCAATGACATTCCCTGCGCGTATGTAAGGATGAAAGCCGCGAAAAGGCCATTCTTTATCGTCTCGAGATCCAGCGAATCGTCCAGCATCCCGATCACTTTCGGGTATTCGTGAGACAGCTCGACCCTTTGTTCCTTGAATGAGGAGATCTGTCTCATAGTCACCGCCGAATCTATCGTCGGAATCGGCACTCCCATCTCAAGAGCGACCTCGGACGTCCAGCGTCCTGTCCCTTTTTGACCTGCCGTGTCGAGAATCTTGTCGACCAGGTTCCCTTCACCGTCAGGATCTTTCTTCGCGAGCACCTTCGCAGTGATCTCGATCAGGAACGAGTTGAGTTCGCCTGAATCCCATTCTGCGAATATCGCGGAAGCTTTATCCGCCTTCTTGCCCATGCCTCGGCTCAAGATGTCATACGTTTCGCAGATCAGCTGCATCAGCCCGTACTCGATCCCGTTGTGGACCATCTTCACGAAATGTCCCGCCGAACCACTTCCGACCAGCGCCGCGCAGGGCTCATCGCTAACCTTTGCGGAGACTGCTTCCAGGATCGGCCGTACGCGTTCGTAGACCTCTTTTTTGCCGCCGATCATAATGCTGGGCCCACGACGCGCGCCTTCCGCTCCGCCCGACACGCCCACTCCGAGGAACGCGAGTCCCCTTTCGGCCATCTCGGCCTCGCGGCGTTCGGTGTCAGGAAAATGAGAGTTTCCGCCGTCGATGACGATGTCTCCTTTTTCGAGATACGGCAAAAGGCTTTCGATCACGGAATCAACCGGTTTTCCAGCAGGCACGAGAAGCATTATCTTTTTCGGCGAACCGAGCGAAGCGATGAAGCCCTCGAGATCGCTGAATCCCTCCACATCGTATCCCTCGGATTCGGTGTTCATCGCCTCTGCTTTTTCGGCGTCAAGGTCGTATCCTGAGGCCGAATAACCGTGCTCCGCGACGTTAAGAAGAAAATTGCGCCCCATCGTCCCGAGGCCGATCATTCCAAACTGTGCGTCTTTCATATCGCCCATCTTACAGGAAACTTAAGCGTTGGATAAGCCCGTACGTTTGAAAAGAATGAACCATTTGTGTTGAAATCCTCGCTATGAAAACTCTCCTTGAGGCAATAAGGCCGACGACCTTTCTTGAACCGCTGAAGTTACGCGAACACATGGGTATTGACCTGACGATCGCGACCGAGACTTTCCAGCACACGGGAAGCTTCAAATTCCGTGCGGCGTACAATGCCGCGCTGAACGCGCCGGGTGATCATATGATCACCGCCAGTTCGGGAAACTTCGGGCAGGCGCTCGCGCTCGCCTGCCGTATGTTGGGCAAGCGATGCCACGTCGTGATGCCCGATACTTCGGCGCAGGTCAAGATCGATTCGGTCCGCGGCTTTGGCGCTGAGGTGATTCTGATCGACACGAAGACAGTCGGGCGCGAAGAACGTCTGGATCAGTTGATGGAGGAGTTCCCGGAGGCTTACAGGGCGAGCCCATACGACGACGACTTTGTCATCGACGGAAATTCATCGCTGGGAGACGAGATCACAGCATTCGCCGAGTTTGACGTCATCGTTGCCCCTGTGGGAGGCGGAGGAATGATTTCGGGCATCTCGAAGGCACTCTGCCGGGCGGGTCACAAGACCGAACTTTGCGGCGCGGAACCGTTGCTTGGCAATGACGCGGCGCGTTCGCTCGCGGCTGGACGGCTGATCAGGAACGAGCAGGAGCCGATGAGTCTCGCCGATGGAGCGCGAACGATTTCCGTTGGAAACAGGAACTGGGAGATCATAAAGGACGGCGTTTCGAAGATCTACGAGGTCACCGAAGATGGTATCCGGAACGCGCTATTCGCGTATTTCCTTGAGGTTAACTTGAAGGTTGAGCCGACGGGCGCATTGAGCCTTGGGGCGGTGATGGAGAACCGCGCCGATTTCGAAGGAAAAAAAGTGTGCTGCATCGTCAGCGGCGGGAATGTCGATGCGAAGGTTTACGGAGAGATCATCGGCGCGGGGTCTTAACCGTTCAGAGCAACGTTCAACCTACGTTCAGAGCAACGCTCCGCGTTGCGTGGCAGCGCAAGCGCTGCTCTTAACGTTAGCGTGTTGTCAGTTCAGAGCAACGCTCCGCGTTGCATGGCAGCCCGAAGGGCTTGCCTAAACGGGAATCCGATCGCCATCGCGCCGCGCCCCTCATTTTCGCCGACCACTGATGATTTCCGATTCCTTCCAGTGTATTGGAAAATCGACCTGCAACGGAACCGGCGCACTGTTGGCAGGATGCAGGGCCCGGTAACTCGACCATTTCCAATCCTTAGGGTGACTACACAGATTCGCCCGGACCGGATTGTTGTGAATGTACCGGGACTTCTGGATCATGAACTCAGGCGAGACGATATCGACGATGGCCGAACGAGTTTGCCACACTGCAAAGCGTCTTCCTGTTACTTGAAGCTGAAGTTGTTGAAGTATTTCCAGCGAACCATTCCTTGCCAACCTGTCTAAGATCATTCGCGCTGACTTTCCTTTTACCTTGTTCAATATCCTGCTCAACTCAGGCCGAAGCGGATTCACGATAAAGTGGACATGGTCCGGCATGAAGACGTAGCAGCAAAGCTTGAAGGGCTGTATCCTCCGGATCTCCTCAATTACATCTGCAAGAATCCGGCAATTATCAGGATCTGAGAGGACCCTTACACGGCGAGTACAGACGAATGTCACATAATGGAATGTATTCGGATCGTCTGAGAGGAAAATGCGAGGCATGTGACACAATGCTCAACTTAAGGCGGGAAGGCCGCTCGCCTGTCGCGATGAAACTCAATTCTAAGAATTGCTATGCGCCAAGGTCTTTAATTGTTCTAAATTCTTCTTAATTCCCGTTCAGAGCAACGCTCCGCGTTGCACGGCAGCGCAAGCGCTGCTCTTAACGTTGGAGTTTTATCCGTTCAGAGCAACGCTCCGCGTTGCATGGCAGCGCAAGCGCTGCTCTTTACGTTGGAGTGTTGACCGTTCAGAGCAACGCTC
>JAHEEZ010000374.1 GCA_024640445.1 Acidobacteriota bacterium
GTCGAACGCGCGAACGGGGGCAGGTACGGGCTCCAGGTCGGGGTGTTTACGAAAGACCTGGGCCGGGCAATGTTCGCCGCGCAGAATCTGGAGTACGGAGGAGTCATCATCAATGATGTTCCGACTTTCCGTGTGGACAATATGCCCTATGGCGGCGTTAAGGACTCGGGTTTCGGCAGGGAAGGGCTCCGGTACGCGATGGAAGAAATGTCGGAGCTCAGGCTCGTATCGTTCGAATAGTTGGGAATGGATGGGTGGTAAATGATGGTTATTAAAAGAATCTCAAAGTGCGTGTTTTTGTTGTTCATCGTCATCGCGGCTTTTTCCGGTGGTTATGCTCAGCAGGTTTCAGATCAGGGGCCGGGCCTCAAGGTGAAAGGGCTGAAAGAAGAAGTGATCGTCAGGCGTGACGGGCGCTCGATCCCGTACATTGAGGCAAAGAACGACGCGGACCTCTATTTCGCGCAGGGTTATGAAACGGCCCGCGACCGTTTGTGGCAAATGGATCTTTTGCGCCGTGTCGCAAGCGGCAGGCTTGCGGAACTGTTTGGTAAAGCGGTGGTGAACGAGGACATTCGGTGGCGCCGGTACGGTTTCGCGGATGTTGCCGAGAAGAACCTAAAGGTAATGGATCCCGGACTTAAGAAGGCCCTGGAGGACTACGCACGTGGGGTGAACGCGTATATTGAAACCCTCGACGACAAACTCCTTCCGACGGAATTCCAGATTCTCAAATATCGGCCTGAACCGTGGAAGCCGGTCGACACGATCATGATCGGGAAGATCCTTGCCGATGCGTTGTCCACGACCTGGCCAAACGATATCAACCGATTCGGGCTTCAGGTGCTTCCGAAAGAGAAGCAGGATGATCTTCTGGGAGGGACGGATCCGCTCGATATCGTACTTTACGGGAAAGACACCGTCGCGGGAGTGATCACCAGGAACGCGAGGAGAGTTTCGGTTACGCTAAGCCGTGATGACGCTACCAGATTGACAGAATTGGCGTCGAACGAGGAATCGGTTCGCAAAGACTCGCTCGAGCGGATAGGGTTCTACTCCCCCGAACTTGCGGCGAGCAACAACTGGGTCATTTCCGGAAAGAGGACCCTCGATGGCAAAGCGCTGCTTGCGAACGATCCTCATCTTCGGCCGGCCGCACCGGGAATCTGGTACATGACGCATCTTTCAGCACCGGGAGTAAGGGTCTCCGGAGTAACTTTTCCAGGGGTTCCCGGGATCGTTCTCGGCCACAATGAGAACTTCGCCTGGGGAGCGACGAACGTGGGGCCGGATGTTCAGGATGTTTACTTTGAGCAGTTCAATGACAAGGGAGAGTACAAGACCCCGGGCGGATGGAAGAAAGCCGAGGTAAGACAAGAGACGATCCTTGTACGAAAGGGACTCGGGCCTGAGACTGAACCACAAGAGATCGAGATCGTCGAAACGCGGAATGGGCCGGTGATCGGTGAATCGGGCGGGCGAAAATACTCGCTCAAATGGACCGCCTTCGAACCCTCGAACCAAGAGTTCGAGGCCTTCTTCCTCCTCAACCGCGCGAAGGGGTGGGACGGTTTCAAGAAGGCACTGATGAGCTATGGCGGGGCGATGCAGAACTTCATTTACGCCGACACTGAAGGGAATATCGGATGGTACGCGGCAGGACGGGTTCCGATAAGGAAAAAGGGCGAAGGCGAACTTCCTTATGACGGCACGACGGACGACGGCGAATGGACCGGATACATACCATTCGATGAGCTGCCGCACCTTTACAACCCGCCGAGCGGATTCATAGTAACGGCAAACCAGCGCATCGTCGGCACGGACTACAAGTATCAGCAGCTTACTAGGCAGTTCGCCGCGCCATGGAGGGCGCGGAGGATCTTTGATCTGATCAGCGCAAACTCAAAGATCACGATGAACGATGTCAGCGACATTCAGCACGACGTTTTCAATATTCCTTTATCCCGACTTGCGAGAGAGGTCGTAAGAAGAGGCGCCGCGTCGAAAGAGACGCTTGATCTTCTGAAGGGTTGGGACGGAAGGATGACCGCCGATTCAAAGGCAGCGGTCGTCGCGGACCGAATACATGGATGCCTCGGGTCCAAGATCTCAGAGGCAAACAAGCCAGCAAATCCCTGGGATGTGCGCGAGAGGGTACTTAATCGCGCTGTTGAAGGAAATGACAAGAAGTGGCTGCCGGAAGGGTTCGAGAGTTACGACAAACTTATAGAATCCTGCGATCCGATGGCGGGCGGCTCGACCAGTGCTTTTGAGCTCTGGGGCGAGGTAAGGGTCGCGAACTTCAACCACCCGCTTTCCGCGGCGCCTTTGATCGGAGGAAGGTTCAAAGTCACCTACACGAATGTGGGTGGAAGTTCGCAAACCCCAAATGTCGGTTCCGGAGTGTCGATGAGGCACATCGCCAAACCGTCGAACTGGGACGATACGCGGCACGTAATTCCGCTGGGACAAAGCGGTACCCCCGGTTCCCCGTACTGGACGGATCAGTTCGAGCTCTGGCGGACCGGCAAGCCGGGGATCTTTCCGTTCTCAGACAAAGCGGTGATTCAGGCGGCTGAGATCACGCTCAAGATGATCCCGGCTAATTAGGTCTGTTGACGATCAGGTTCCTGGTTTCTATGAAATCGGACAAGATCACGGCGGCGGCTTCTGCGTCCAGGAGCGCCGCCATTTCTTCGCTTCCTTTGCCGGTCTTCCAAAGATGCCCCCTGGCAGTGTATGTCGAAAGTCTCTCGTCATGGAGATA
>JAHEEZ010000133.1 GCA_024640445.1 Acidobacteriota bacterium
TTCCAAGGATTTCCTGAAGATCGCCGGCGATAACATTGAAAAGACGCACCACATCAGCCTCTTCGAGGCCTGTCCCATCGCTGACGGGATCGCTGAAAGAACTGTCTTTGCTGAATACGGGGCGATCTTTGTCGCGAGCGGCGGGGCGACTATCCCCTCAAGATGCATTTTTGCCGATGGATCGGCTGTCCTGACCTTCCAAAACAGCGTCCGTTCAAAGACGATGACGGTCGGTGGATCGAGAATAACACTTCAGGAAGCGGCAATGAACGCCCTTGCAGAAGCCAGGGAGGAAGGCAGAAAACGCGGGCTAAGTATTACGCCGCGCGGCGGTTCGATCGCCGCGAAAAGGAGCTTTGCCGATACGAAGAGGCTTTGGGACTCAAGATTTCTTCCGGCGCTGGACTATTGGACGGGAAAAGGCAGGATAAGCAAGAAGGAAGCATCGGCCGCCAAGGCTCTGAGCATTGCCGACCAGATATCGACTGTCCTGAACTGGGAGACAGAGAGCATATACTTCGCGAAAGGATTCAGTAAGTCCATCCTGTTCTCCGTTGCAGCCCCGGGCGCATCGCAGCATATCTCGATGCTCGCACTCGATGTGCAGCAGTTCAGCAACAGGAAAGTCCGCGATCTGCTCGCGAAACACGGCTGGTTCCAGACGGTTCGCAGTGACTTTCCTCATTTTACGTATCTCGGCGTGACCAGGGAACGGCTCGGAACCCTGGGCCTAAAGAAGGTTTTGCAGGACGGCTACGAGTTCTGGGTTCCGGACCTTTCAGAAGAAGTTAAGAATTGAACCGCGATGTCACTTAGTCCCGGAGACAAACTCGGAAGGTACAACATCCTGTCGGCGATCGGCGTGGGCGGAATGGGAGAGGTGTATCTTGCCGAGGATACGTCGCTTGAGCGAAAGGTCGCGATCAAGATACTCGGTAAGGAATTCAACGACGACGCCGAGAGGCTGGGACGTTTCGTCCAGGAAGCCAGATCCGCGTCTGCTTTGAATCATCCAAACATTCTCACGATCTACGAGATCACAAAAGAGAAAGACACCAACTACATCGTCAGCGAATACGTCGAGGGAGATACTGTAAAACGGATCCTCAAATCCGGACGTCCGCCGCTTTCGAAAGCCCTGGATATCGCGGTCCAGACGGCGTCGGCGCTTGCAACCGCGCACGAAGCGGGTATCGTCCACAGGGACATCAAACCCGCGAACATAATGGTCCGCAGCGACGGGCTCGTGAAGGTGCTGGACTTCGGAATCGCGAAGATCGTACAGACGGCGTTCGACCAGTCCGCCCAGGGCGAAGCGCCAACCCGCGCCCAGATCGGTACCGAGCCGGGTGTGCTGATAGGCACGCCAAGATACATGTCGCCGGAGCAGGCCCGGGGACGGCACGTCGACCAGCGCAGCGACATCTTCAGCTTTGGTCTCGTGCTCTACGAGTTGTTTTCCGGGACAAGAGCGTTCGAAGGCGAGGACACGATGGACCTGGTCAGCGCGATCCTCAGGGACGAACCGGCTCCGATCAGCGCCGCGGTCCCGAACTTCCCTGCCGAGTTGGAGAAGATGGTCACCAAGACCTTGCGGAAAGATCGCGAGCAGAGATATCAGAATATCCGCGACCTGATGATCGACCTTGAGGACGCCAGGGACGATCTGAAGTATTCGATAAAGACCGGAGGCGGCGGAGAGGAGACGATCGACCAGAAGATACATGCAACCGAGGCAGATCCGACCTTCTCGACGGGAAAACTTTCGACCCTGATAGTAAAGGAGCGGCGGTTCTCGATCCTGCACGCGCTCGGATTTGCGGCGCTCGCCGTCGCTCTGGTCGGCGGCTATTTCTGGTACGACTCCTACAACCACGCCGCGGACCTTTTTTCGAAAGACTTCAAGATCTCCGAAATCGCAACCTGGAGCAGCGCGCCTGGTGAACTCTCAAGCACCGCCAGGTTCTCGCCGGACGGGAAGCTGATCGCGTTCTCGTCGACAAGGTCTGGCACAAAGGATATCTGGGTGATGCAGTCGAATTCGAAGGAGGCGATCCAGATAACCAAGGACGAATTCGCGAACACCGATCCGGTTTGGTCGCCGGACGGATCCGAGATCGCGTACTTTTCCGACAAGAAGACCTCCCCAGGCGAAGGCGGGCCCAGAACAGGTATATGGCGGATCTCGGCGCTCGGGGGCCAGCCCAAGCCTGTCGGCCCGATCGCGGATGGTGTCAGCGAACTGCGGCGATGGACGAAAGGTGGAAAGATCATCTTCGAGGCAAGGAATGAACTTTTCACGATTGACATTTCAAACGGACAGACAGAAAAGCTAACCGTTGAGAAGCCGCCCGAAGGGCGCGTTATCTGGGCCGACGCATCGGAAGACGGCCAAAAGTCGGCGTTCGTCATTGAGAAAAATGGGACCTGGCAGATCCTCGAAGGCGAATCCGGGAACGCGAATTTCGAAGTCTTAGCGAGCCGGAGCTCCAAGATCAGCGAGGCGGTCTGGTTCCCATCATCCTCCTCATGCTTCTTCAGTTCTCCAGAAAACGGAGTAGATCAGATCTTCGCTGCGGCAGCAGGATTCGTAGAGGCCATACAGATCACGAATTCCGTTACAGGGAGCTCGGTGGTCGATGTGTCCTCAGACAGCAGAAGCCTTTTGTTCAGCTCCTCTCGGGAAGATTCGAACATCTGGCGGGCAGATGTGGGCGGAAAGAGCGAGTCTCCGGTCGTCCAGGGAATCAGTTCAGAACTTTGGCCAAACGTGTCGCCAGATGGGACTTTGGTTGTCTTCCAGACAATTCGAAATCTCGACCGTGGAGACAAATTGCAGACGGGTCCAATAGCAGTGGCAAAAGCAGATAAGACCGTCGGATCCGATGATCCGCTTACTGTCACCGATAACGGTTATGCGCCTGAATGGTCTCCGAACGGCGACCTGATCGCCTTTGGGAAGCAAGCGAGTGACGGTGAGCGGCTGCTGGTAGCCAATCCGGGCGGAGGCGGTGAAAGACTGCTTGCCTCAGACATGAAGGGACTCGGGTATTCGGTTTCGCCTTACAACCGTGTCCAGACGAGCGATTTTTCGTGGAAATCGGACGGCACTGGGATAGCATACGTTTCCGTTGCGAATAATACCGAGAACATATGGCTCGCCCCGATTGACGGATCTGGGGCTAAGGCACTTACACGATTTGCGGCGGGTGGGGATTCCGTTGGGTGCCCTCTGTTCTCACCGGACGGCGACAGGGTCGCTTTCTACTCGCAATCGAAAGGCACAACGAAAGATGGCACTACCAAGCGAAGGCTGTGGACTGTCGACCCGGCGGATGGCAAGACAGAGCAGGTATTTGAATCGGAAGAAGTGATCCGGCTTCTGGGATGGTCCGAAACCGGGTCTCAATTGATCTTCGCGGAGGCCTCGAAGTTCAGCAGCCTGCCGCCGGAGGTAATACTTTGGCGGGTAAACATGGACGGTACAGGAAAAGCGGAGATCGCACGGCTCAAGAACGCTTACTTTTACAATATATTCCTGTCCGGCGATCGCAAGACGCTTGCCTACGCCGCCCGCGAGAAAGAACTTGACGACATCTGGCTGATACCGGCCGGCGGAGGTTCCGCAAAGAAGATCACGAACAACAACGATACCGAGACTTATTTTTCAAGTCTCACCTGGGCGCCCGACGGGAACGCCATCTACTTTGGAAAACAGACGCGGTTCAGTCTGCTTTCCATGATCACAAACCTGAAGGAATGAGGAGAAAAGAATGCGATTCATATCAAACAAAAAAGTACTGCTAATGGCTTTCGCTTTGGGGATATTGGCAACGGTTTTCGCCGCGGTAAACCCTGCATACGCGCAATGCTCGCCGCCGAGCGACCAGGACGTGATAAGCCGCTTTTACGCTAAGATGGGCGCAGACAAGAACCTCGCCTCGCAGGTAAATCAGTTGAACTTCTCGGTCGTCAAGGACCCGGTTTCCGGAGCTGTGCAGGCGTGGAAACCCTATGGCTGGGTAAAGACCAGTGACGACGTCACAAGGGTCTTCGATATCATGGGTGAGGTCTTCAATGATCTTGGCGGGATCAAGTGTGTCGGAAGCATCATGTTCAATCCCCAGTTCCTCAAGACCGAGAGTGAATGGCCCCAGGATCTCAAGGCGGGTACCTGCAGCGGCTCCACCGAGCCGTGCGGAGACATCTGCATCCCCAAAGGCGAAAGCTGTAACATCAAGGGGCGGTAGGAGAATGTTGAGGAACGAGGAGTGAGGAGATTGATAGTTGGTAATCAATAGTTGATAGTTGCAGAGGATTCGGAGATACAGGCAATTATCAAGTTTTCGAGCGATCGGCGGCCTACCCGCCAATATTTGGCAGTTCCCAAATTACCAATTTTCAATTATCAACTATCAATTTCCTCGGTCCTCAGTCCTTTCCTCTCAGTCCTGGATGCGTATGACGCTTGACCCCGGCACAACCATTTCCCACTACCGCGTCCTTTCCAAGATCGGCGAGGGAGGGATGGGTGAGGTGTATCTGGCGGAAGACGAAGTGCTTGAGCGGAAAGTCGCCCTTAAGATCCTCAGCGAGCAGTGCTGCAAGGAATCGGACCGCCTCCAGCGTTTCATTCGCGAGGCTAAGGCCTCGTCGGCGCTGAACCACCCAAACATAATCACGATCTACGAGTTCGGCGCGGTCGGTGAGAGCCATTTCATCGCTTCAGAGCTCATCGAGGGACAGACCTTGGGCTCGATCCTCGAGGGCGGTTCGGTTGGGCCGGAGGACGCCCTGAGGATCGCGACACAGGTCGCTTCCGCCCTCCAGGCGGCGCACTCCGCCGGGATCGTCCATCGCGACATAAAGCCCGACAACGTGATGGTCCGCCCGGACGGGATCGTAAAGGTTCTGGATTTCGGCGTCGCCAAACTGTTGGAACACAAGCGGGCTAGACCATCAGGCTCGGAGGACGCAACGAGGATCAGAATTGACACCTCGCCGGGCATGATAATCGGGACGGCGAACTACATGTCGCCCGAACAAGCCTCAGGCAAGCCGATCGACCACCGCTCCGACATCTTCAGCTTCGGTGTCCTGCTTTACGAGCTCCTTACAGGAAGACTGCCTTTTGGCGGCGTAACACCGGTCGAGGTGATCGGCGCGATCCTCTATAAAGAACCGGTGCCTTTGTCCGAGGCCGCCCCGGCCGCACCTGAACGGCTCTGTAGTATCGTCGCGAAGGCGATGGAAAAGGATGTTTCCGATCGCTATCAGGACGTCGGCGAGATCCTCGAGGACATTAGGCTCGTTTCCGGATCGAGTGCCGGCATTCAGCCGGTAACGGCGGGCGACGCACTTGCGGTTGAAGCAAAGACCCGGATAATGAGTGCCCCGGGAACGGGCGATCCCGGAGTTCCCGACACTGTGGCTCAAGAGTCCACCGGGACGCATAGGTCCAGGCTCCCTGAAGGGGCGCTTCCCGCCCTCATCATCATTCTTGCTGCGATAGGGATCAGCATCGGCTACATATATTATTCTGCGGGCGGGGCCGAGCCTTTGAAGTCCGTGGCGGTGATGCCCCTTGAGACGAGCGAGGGAGGTTCCGACACCGAGTATCTTTCGGACGGCCTGACCGACTCGCTCATTGGAGACCTCTCGAAGATACCGGGACTTAACGTCAAGGCGCGAAGCACCGTTTACTTCTTTAGAGACAAGAAGCTCTCGACCCAGGAACTGGGAAAACAGTTGGACGTGCAGGCATTGCTTCAGGGACGAGTCAACCAGCGCGGGAACGACTTGTCGCTGAGTTTGGAACTGGTAGACACTTCCACCGGCGACGTGATCTGGTCAGAACAGTTCAGCCGCGGTATGGGGAATCTGATCGACCTGCAGAAAGACCTTGCAAAGGAGGTCACGGAAAGCCTTCGGCTCAGCATCTCGGCGGAACAGGAACAAAGGATAACGCGCTTCTATACCGAGAATTCCGAGGCGCAGAGGCTCTACCTGCTGGGACGGTTCCATTGGAACAAGAGAAGCCCGGAGGATTTCCGGAAGGCCGAGGCGAGCTTCAAGGAAGCGATAAGACTGGACCCGAAATACGCACTTGCCTACGCGGGACTTGCAGACGTTTACCAACTGATCCCGGCGTACGACAAGACAGCAGATCCAAAAGAGTATATGCCTCTGGCCTCGGCAACCGCCCGGAAAGCGATCGAGCTCGACGGAACACTTGTGGAACCTGTGGCGACCCTCGCGCGGATCCAGTACGCTTACGACCGGAATTTCGGGGAATCCAGGAGATCATTTGAGCGTGCTCTGAAGATGGACCCGAATTACGCCCCGGCCCGATATTGGTTTGCTCAACTTCTGCTGACTACCGGAAGAAAGGAAGAGTGCCTGGCGCAATTGGAAAGGGTTTTGGAGATCGAGCCCTTCTCGCTTGCGGCGAACAGAGTGTATGCGTTTTCCCTCCTCACTGCAGGCAAGGAGAAGGAGGCCGAGACCCAATACAAGAAGACCATCGAACTGTTTCCTGACGACGCGACCTCAAGGGACGATTTCGGCTGGATCCTATGGAGAGAAGGAAGGCGCAAAGAGGGCCGGGAACACATACTTGAGGGACAACGACTCTCCGGTATGGACCAGACATGGATAGATAAGCTGCAGCGCTCCCTGGACAGCGGAGGAATGAAAGGCTATTTTCAGACCCTTCTTGAGTACAGGCTCGACAGGCAGCAGGACGCCTTCTACCGAAACTACAGCATCGCCATATGCTACGCGGCGATGGGAGACAAGGACAAGGCATTCGATTATCTTGACCGGGCCGTTCAGGACCGGGACACTTCGCTGGTCTTTGTGGGCATTGACGCTGGCCTCAAGTCACTTCAGGATGACCCTAGGTTCAGGAAGCTGACCGAAAGGATAGGGCTCCCACAATGAGTCCGCAATTTATCCGCGGAGATCGAGGATAGATCTGCGACTGACCGACCAATATGAAACGATGCCCACAATGCGGCCGTGACTACAACGACCCGATGTTGAGTTTTTGTCTCGACGACGGCGCGGCTTTGCTCGACGGCCCGGCGTCGGTCGATGAGCCTTTGACGGCTATTCTGCCTGACAGCTTGAGTACTGCTGAATCACCTACGCGTACGCTCGATCCGGCGGAGGCCGAGGCGACAAGACTCTACGGAGAACGAACCGGAAAGGCCGCTCCACGAAGGGCAAGGCTTGTCGCGGGAATATGTGTCGCCGTTGTGGTTGCCGCGATTGCGATCGGCGGCTACTGGTTTTATGGCCGCGGCTCCTCAAAGCAGATCGAGTCCATAGCCGTGATGCCTTTCGTCAACGAGAGCGGCGATCCGAATATCGAGTACCTTTCGGACGGCATGACGGAAACGCTGATCAACAGTCTTTCCCAGGTTCCGGAATTGAGTGTCAAGGCGCGCTCGCTTGTCTTCCAGTATAAAGGAAAACAGATGAATCCGGGCACTCTGGCTTCGGAGCTTGGGGTACAGGCGATCCTCACAGGGCGCATCATTCAGCGGGGTGAAAATGTGACCCTCAGCGTTGAACTCATCGACGGCAAGACGCAGAACACGCTTTGGGGCAAGCAGTATGAAAAACAGGCTTCCGGTCTTGTCACACTTCAACGCGAGCTTGCCAGCGATGTTTCCAACAGACTCAAATCGAAACTGTCCGGAGAAGACACGGAGAAGATCGAAAAGGGAGGAACCAACGATAACCTTGCATATCAGGCTTATTTGAAGGGCCGGTACTACTGGAACAAGCGGACCGTGACCGATCTCGAGAAAGCGATCGAACAGTTCAAGGCAGCAACGGACCGGGATCCGGATTACGCTCTCGCTTTCGCGGGCCTCGCGGATTGTTACGCGATCTATAGTGATTATACGGGCGATCCGACCGGCGAATCCCTACCCAAAGCGAAGGCCTTTGCCGAAAAGGCGTTGTCACTCGACCCAACTTTGGGCGCGGCGCACGCCACCCTGGGATCCGTCGCACTGTCGACGTGGGACTGGGAAGAAGCTGAGAAAGAATTCAAGACCGCAATAGAGCTAGACCCCGATTACCCGACAGCATATCACTGGTACTCGATCCTCCTGAGGCAAAGACTGCGGCTCGATGAGGCTTCAATTGCCGTCAAACGAGCGGTTGAGCTCGATCCGCTGTCAAGCGTGATCCAGATGAATCTAGCCGAGGTTCAGGCAGCCCAAGGTGACTTCAGCGACTCAGTGGCGACGTCTCTCAAATTGATAGAGATCTCCCCGGACTTTGCGGTCGGTTACGTACCCTTGGGTCGTGCGTACCTCGCATTGGGCCGTCCCGACGACGCCATCGCGGCCTTGGAGAAAGCTGTAGACCTGAACCAGAGGGCAGGCTACGAACTCGGTGAGCTCGGATATGCTTATGCCAAATCCGGAAGGCGCTCGGAGGCACAGCAAATTTTGAAGGAGCTTGAAGAAAAATACACTCGAAAAGAAGCGAAGGGAATGAACGTGGCCGCTATATACGTGGGTTTTGGAGACAAGGATAAAGCATTTGAATGGCTTGAAAAAGACCTCCGGAGCAGGAACGGCGAACTTGGAATGATCACATGGCTCCTGACTTGGGAACCACTTAGGGCCGACCCGAGGTATTCCTCGCTGGTGAGGAGGATGGGACTGAGAGATTAGTACTGAGGTAACGCACGCATCCTGCGCGCACCGCTCCGAAAGGAGCGAAAGAATCATTGAAAATTGGTGATTGATAATTGATAGTTATGATCGCTGGTTGGCTGCAGTTAACGGTCGAGGTTCTGAGTTCAACAACTAGTAATTTCGGTGTTACCTGAGAAATTCGCTCAATTCTCAACTATCAATTTTCAATTTCTCAGTACTCATCACTCAGTTCTAAGTCGTGACTTTATGAAGATCGAACCAAACACACTGATCTCTCACTACAAGATCCTCTCCTCCATCGGCAAAGGCGGAATGGGCGAGGTGTATCTCGCCGAAGACACAAAGCTCGACCGGAAGGCGGCGATCAAGTTCCTGAGTTCCGAGTTCGGAAAGGACGAAGACAAACTGAACAGGTTCATCCAGGAAGCGAAGGCGACATCAGCGCTGAACCATCCGAACATCCTCACCGTTTACGGGATCGACAGTTTCGAGGACACACATTACATCGCCACCGAGTATATCGAAGGAAAAACCCTCCGCGAGGTCATCTCCAAATCGAAAACGCTGCCTCTTAGCCGGATCCTCAAGATCTCTATCCAGGTCGCGGAAGCACTTGCTGCCGCGCACCAGGCCGGCATCGCCCACCGCGATATAAAGCCGGAGAACATCATGGTGCGCGACGACGGATACGTGAAGGTCCTCGATTTTGGACTTGCGAAGCTGACGGAGAAGAAGAGGAAAGAGGACGACATCTCGCTTGAAGGCGAAACCAAAGCTCTTGTAAAGACCAATCCGGGTGTCGTGATGGGGACCGTTTCGTACATGTCGCCGGAGCAGGCGCGCGGACAGGAAACCGA
The DNA here is from genome assembly GCA_024640445.1 of Acidobacteriota bacterium. Taxonomy (GTDB): domain Bacteria; phylum Acidobacteriota; class Blastocatellia; order Pyrinomonadales; family Pyrinomonadaceae; genus Aridibacter. Next base: position 9,539 of record JAHEEZ010000133.1, read on the forward strand.
CGCAAGGACCGACATCTGGAGCCTAG
>JAHEEZ010000375.1 GCA_024640445.1 Acidobacteriota bacterium
CGTTTTCCGAACTTCTCAAGCACCTTTTCTTTTTCCTGTTCGTCCATCGCAATTGGGAGATTTTAGCACACGCCGGGGCGTGCCCAAGCTCCGTATCTTAAACAAGAAAATGGAGCGCACCGAAGTGCGCTCCGACAAGGTATGAAAAGATCAGTCAGACTTCCTACCCTGGAAGGGACTGAACCGAAGGTTACGGTACTGAATAAGAGCCCGGAAGCGGTTGGTCCGCGGACAAGCCGAACGGAACAGCGATGAATCCGCTCGTGGACCCGTTGATGGACCAGGTGGCATCCGAAGCGCGGAAGACCGCCGCATCAGTAATACCCTCACCGTCGAAATCGCGGGGCGCGGGAACGTCTCCGGCAGCGCCGAGCCGGAACCGAAACCTTCCGGAACACCTATTTGTTTTTCGAATTGACTGCCTTCAAGTGACAGAGGTTATGCTCCCGGTGTGACCCCGAAGTTAATCCGCTCTTAAATTGCTGTTAATTTGACCTTTGTTCGGCATTAGCGATCGGGGCACGCGAAAATCTCGTTTCCGCGTTTGCTCCAGGCGCCGGCAATGTGGTTTCTTAGAAAGAGACGATGGCGAGAAGAAGTGGAAAGATTAATATGCTCCATCATCATTGGCTGAACAACATTCACGCCGACTGATACGACTTCGTCTGAACTTAAATCCTGGAAAGTGAGCGTGAACCTGAACAGATCGTCAGGTTCTTTTTGTTTTTAAAATGAACGAACTGAGATTGAAAATAGCTGTGCAGAGGTCGGGCCGTTTGAGCGACGACTCAGTCGGACTGCTACGGAAATGCGGGATTCGATTCGGTAACGGAATGGGGAAACTGAGGTCGGTCGCCCACAACTTCCCTGTCGAGATACTCTTTCTTCGGGATGACGACATACCGCAATACGTCGAAGACCATGTCGCTGACATAGGGATCGTCGGAGAGAACGTGGTCGCGGAGAAACGGTGCCGTGTTGAAACGGTGGAACGCCTGGGATTCGGTTCGTGCCGCCTTTCGATCGCGGCGCCCAGAGCTTTCACGTATTCGAGTGTAGCGGATCTGAATGGGAAGAAGATCGCAACCTCATATCCGAACATTCTGGGTGACTTTCTCAGGTCAAAGTCGGTCGACGCGGAGATCCATACGATCAGCGGTTCGGTTGAGATCGCTCCTTCGATAGGACTTGCGGACGCCGTATGCGACCTGGTCAGTTCTGGCAGCACCCTTTTTTCAAACGGCCTGAAAGAAGTTGAGACCATTCTTCGATCTGAGGCTCTTCTGATCAAAAGCCCGGATCAGGTGGATCAGAAATCAGAGATCCTGGAAAAGCTTCTTTTTCGAATCCGCGCGGGGAAAGCCGCCGAACAGAATAAGTACGTTCTGTTAAACGCCCCGAATGACAAGCTTGAGCGGATCATCGAAGTGCTGCCGGGAATGCGTAGTCCCTCGGTCTTGCCGCTCGCGGAATCAGGTTGGAGCTCGGTCCATTCCGTTATTCCCGAAGAAGATTTTTGGGAAGTGGTGGAGCGACTGAGAACAGAGGGCGCCGAAGGGCTCCTTGTACTCTCAATTGACCAGATGATTCGTTGATTTGAAGACACCATGAAGATCTACAGAAACCCAGAGAAGAGCGAATGGCCGGTAATAACGGAACGGCCGAACCCGGGTTCCGATGAGATCTCATCGACCGTCCGCGAGGTGTTCGATGAGGTACGGCTACGGGGAGACGAAGCGGTCCGCGATTTCACATTGAAGTTCGACGGCGTCGATATGCCAGATCCCGAGATACGGGAAAAGGAACTAGCGTCAGCGGGGGATGCCCTGACAGCAGAACTCCGAAACGCGATAGGAATTGCCAAGGCAAATATTGCGCGATTCCACGAAGCCCAGAGGACTCCCGATCTCGAGATCGAGACATTTCCGGGAATAGTCTGCGGCAGAAGACAGGTGCCGATCCAGAAGGTGGGCATTTATGTGCCCGGCGGCACGGCACCGCTTTTCTCAACAGTGCTGATGCTGGCAGTTCCAGCCCTGCTCGCAGGCTGCGATGAGATCGTCCTTTGCACCCCGCCGGGGCCGACCGGGCGAGTCGATCCGGCGATCTTGTACGCGGCTCGGGAATGCGGTGTCACAAGGGTGTTCCGTGTCGGCGGATCGCAAGCCGTCGCGGCAATGGCATTTGGCACCTCCGCAATACCGAGAGTGGACAAGATCTTCGGGCCGGGGAACCGTTTTGTGACGGAAGCAAAGATGATTGCCGCGGCGCGTGGCGTCGCGATCGACATGCCCGCCGGCCCCTCCGAGGTTCTCGTGATAGCGGATGATACCTGCGATCCCGCTTTCGTCGCGGCTGACCTTCTTTCACAGGCAGAACACGGTGCGGACAGCCAGGTGATCCTTCTGACGGACTCGCCGGCGGTACTGGCGGCAGTGGAGAAAGAGATCGACAGCCAGCTGGCGCGGCTCCCGAGAAAAGAAATCGCCGCTGCGGCGTTGGAGAACAGCCGCCTTGTGCTGGTCCGAGACACGGCAGAAGCGGTCTCGCTTGCCAACGAATATGCCGCCGAGCATCTCGTCATCGCCTCAGATGAGGCGGAATCAATCTCGCACAGGATAGTGAATGCGGGATCGGTCTTCCTTGGGCATTTCGCGTGCGAATCGGCTGGCGACTATGCTTCAGGAACCAATCATACGCTGCCTACGGGAGGTTTCGCGCGTGCGTTCAGCGGCGTTTCGCTGGATTCGTTCTGCAAGCAC
>JAHEEZ010000004.1:0-26263 GCA_024640445.1 Acidobacteriota bacterium
TGGACTCGCTGATCTGTTGTTTGATTTTGTCCGTGATGCCGCAAAAACTAAGCGCGAAGAAAAGCATTCCCGCAGGTAAGATCAATTTCATTTTTTAAGCTCCTGGTGAAGGTTTGTAGATTCGCCCTATTCTTACCGCAAACCGTCTGAAAATCAATTATCTGGTTGTTGCACCCGGCCAGGTTCGGCAATGAAGTCTACAAGCTGATAGAATCGTCCCGTTCACACACCCAATTCGAGCTTGTCTCGGAAACGATTGACCAATAGGAGGCATAGTCAGTTATGCGTTTCAAAAGGCTTTTTCTTTCTCTCCTGGTTCTCGTGGCGGCTTCTGCCGGTGTTTCTGCACAGACCCGGGAATTTAGCTGGTCGGATTTTGTGTGTGACTTCAAAGGCACCTACGACCCGGCCGCTGTAACAGAGCAGCAATTGACCGATACCCGCGCCCTGATCGATTTTGGTATGGGACTTCCGCTCGAGACCGAGCATACGGTGTGGGATCCGTCCGAGATCTCAAGACTGGATGTCAACAAGCTCGATGCCGAGTATACCCAGGTTCGCGAAAAGCTGATGGGATTGAATCCGGTGCCGAACGAATACTTCAAGACACTGAAAGCCCGCCACTTGAAGGTCCTCGAAAGATCTTACGAGTTGAAACGCGCCACGCTTCTGGCGCACACGGATGGGTCAGCGCTCGAGGGCGTCAAGGATACCGAGGCCTGCTTCACGAAGTGGGGCAAACCCGTAATGGCAGGCGGCGACCCGCTTCTGACCGCCTGGAAGGTACTGCTTGAGGAGCAAAAGACGAGGAACGCCTCGCCGGAAGGCCTTCAGACGAGATTCAACCAGCGGTATGATTCTCCTGAGCGTGGTAAATGGGCCTTGATCGAGGTCCTTGGGTTTGGCTGGTGGAACTGCGTCAACAGTTCCATCCCTTACGTGGACAATGACGGAACGACTGAAGAGGAATTCGCGAAGCTCTTTGTTAAGGTCGAAAGCCTCGAATGCGATGAGCCGGAGTAGACTCCCCTGAACTAATCGAATGATCCTTGCTGCAATCCAAACACCCGAGCTTTTCGCGGATCTTCTGCTCATCTTCCTGGTCTCCGTGCCGGTCGCTTTCTTCTGCCTGCGATTAAAACTCCCGCTTCTTGTCGGGTTGATGTTGACAGGGATCCTGATCGGACCGTATGGGCTCGGCCTCATAAAAGAGCTTGAGGCAATCGAGATCCTCGCCGAAATAGGCGTTGCCCTGCTGCTGTTCACGATCGGCATAGAGTTTTCGCTTGCGAGGCTGAATGAGATGAAGAGGCTCGTGATCCTCGGCGGCGGGCTGCAGGTCGTTCTCACTATCGCGGCTACGGCGGGAACGGCGATCCTGTTCGGCCGAGAACTGAGGCAGGCGGTCTTCTTTGGATTTCTTATAGCGCTTTCGAGCACCGCGATCGTCCTCAAGACTTATTCGGAGCGTCGTGAGATCGATGCCCCTCACGGCCGCGCCGGCATCGGGATCCTGCTCTTCCAGGACATAAGCATCGTTTTGATGATGCTTTTCGTTCCCGTCCTCGGTGGAAAAGGCGACACATCGTTGCTTTCGGTCCTGTGGTCCCTGGGAGGGTCATTCCTCGCTCTCGCGCTTATCGTGGCAGCGGCCTGGGTGCTCATACCGCGCTTTCTAAAACTGGTCGTCGGCCTCAGAAGCCCGGAGGTGTTCGTCCTGGCGGTCATCCTCCTCAGTCTAGGGACGGCCTGGATCACCTCGCAGTTCGGCCTGTCGCTCGCGCTCGGAGCCTTCATAGCGGGACTCGTCATCTCGGAGTCAGAGTTCAGCCACCAGATAACGGCCGACATTCTTCCGTTCCGGGATGTATTCAACAGCATCTTTTTCGTTTCGATCGGGCTGCTCCTCTCAATTCCGGCGCTGTGGGAGAATATTTCTACGGTCGGGCTGCTTGTCGTGAGCCTCTTCATCGGAAAGGCCTTGATCATCTGGGCCGTGATCCGGCTGATGAGATTTCCGCAACGCGTAGCGGTGATGACGGCGCTGGGTCTGGCGCAGATAGGTGAGTTCTCGTTTGTCCTCGCCAAGGCGGGCCGTGCCGTAGATCTTCTTCCCGATATCGACTACCAGAGTTTCCTGGCCGCGTCGATCATAACGATGGCCGCCACACCGTTCTTTATCGCGGCGGCACCGCGGATCGGCTACCTGTTCCAAAGGGTGCTTCCCGAACGCGGCCCCGAACCGGAAGACGAATCGGGAGACATTCATCTTACCTCCAGCGGGGGCCTTACCAATCACGTCATCATCGTCGGCTACGGGTTGAACGGGAGAAATCTGGCGAGGGTGCTTCGTGCGGTCACGGTTCCCTACACGATCCTTGAACTCAACCCAAAGGTGGTCCAGAAGGCAAAGAAGAAAGGGGAAAAGATCAATTTCGGAGATGCGACTCGCAGAGAACTGCTGAGCCACGCGCGGATAGACGAGGCATACGCTCTCGTCCTGGCGATATCCGACCCTTCATCGGCGCGCAGGACTGTCAGGATCGCCCGGCAGATAAACCCGGATCTCTACATCGTCGTCCGAACGCGCTATGTCACAGAGATAACCGAACTTCTTCAGCTGGGAGCGAACGAGGTGATCCCGGAGGAGTTCGAGACGAGTATCGAGATATTCTCACGGGTCCTTCAAAGATACGGTGTGGCGAGGCAGGTTATCGAACAGCAGATAAATGCGATCAGGAAACAAGGTTATGAAATGCTCCGGTCGCCGTCAGCTGTCGCTCAGATCGAGATGGCAAATCTGAACGCAGCCCTCCACGCCGCGGCTACGGAGACCATCGTCATAGGCGAGGGAGCGGCCGCCGTCGGCAAAAATCTCGGCGAGCTGAACCTGCGAAGTGAAACGGGAGTGACGATAATCGCCGTAATAAAGGACAACGAAACGACGGTGAATCCCGGCGCGGATTTCACCGTGCGGCTAAACGACAGCCTCGTTCTGCTTGGAGAATCTGAGAAGATCGATTTGGCCCGCCGGCTACTCCTGAGGTCGACGCCGCACGGGCCGGAAGGTGCTTAGGACTTGTGCATCTTTCCAAGCACGACACCGATAACCCCGCCTACTACAACTCCCAAAAAGGTCATGGCCACGGAATCAACCAGCGGAACCAGCACGCTCAGGTACATGTTCATGAACGCGGTATATCCGAGGTTAATGGCGATAGAGGCAAAGAACATGAGGATACCGCCCACCTTCATTCCTGACCCGAAGTCCCTCGCTTTCGCCCAGTTGTCGGCAACAAACGCGATCAATCCGGCCCAAACGATGTTCATTCCGGCAAGGGCGATCATATCCGGCGCCTTCTTCATCAGGCCGGCGTATTCAGCAATGTTGGCCTTCATCCAGGGATCGAGGGCAAGCCCGTAGATGAGGAAGCCCAAAACGAACATGACGATACCGCCGGCTACTGCTGAAACTATGAATCTTGCGATCATACTTTCCTCCCGTTATCAGATTGGTATAAAGCCGCCCTACGCCTTGTTCTTGTTATGTAAGGGAATTATGCCGGGATTATTGTTCAGGTAGTGGGGGGAAGTCAATAAATAAAGCGAACGGAAGAAGTTCGTTAGAGCAGCGCTCCGCGCTGCATCAGTGGGCGGAGCCCGCCGCTAACCAGGTTCGCGCTTCGCGCTCAACGCAGCGCGAAGCGCTTCTCTGAACTATCATCACTCATCTCTCGCCGCCCTCTCCGCAAGAAGCCTCTGCTTCTCGAAATGGTCGAAGACATTGTTCGCCGCGCTCTTTCCGAGAATGGGCCGAAGGTCGTCGACCTTCAGTTTCGCTATCCGTTCGATCGAACCGAACGTCTTCAAAAGCATCTTTTTCCGCACCTCGCCGATGCCAGGTATCGCGCTCAACTCCGAAGTGAAATCGCGGATCTCGCGCCTTTTCCGGTGATAGCGGACCGCGGTCTTGTGCGTCTCGTCGCGGATTTCCTGGATGAGCCGGAAGACGGGCGGGCCTGGCTCGAATTTGATGGGCTCCTTTTCCCTGCCTTTTATAATCAGTTGCCTGATCTCGTTGTGTTTCTTCGGAGGCTTAACCAGCCCGACCATCGGCACCGCGTCTAATCCCAGTTCGCTCATCGCGGAAGCCGCCGCCGAAAGCTGGCCCTTTCCCCCATCGATGAATATCAGCTGGGGTATCTCCCCATCTTCCGCGAGGATCCGTCTGTATCTCCGGAAGACCGCCTCGCGCATCGACGCGTAATCGTCAGATCCCTCTACCGTCTTGATCTTGTACCGGCGGTAGTTCTTCCTGTCGGGCTTACCGTTCTCGTACGAAACGATCCCCGCGACATTTTCAGCGCCCGAGATGTTCGAGATGTCGAAGCTCTCGATCCTTTCCGGGAAATACGGCAGTTCCAGCATCTCCTGCAAATCTTCAAGCACGACCTCCATGTCCGGCATCAGCACGCGGAACCGCCTTTCGAACGCGATCTTGGCGTTCATCTCGACGAGAGAGATCATCTCCGCCTTCATTCCCCGCTTCGGTTCCTTGATGTAAACACGCCTGCCGCGCCTTTCGGTGAGGATCTCCTCAAGGGTCTCTCGGTCCTCGAAGTCCTCGGGTACGTGTATCTCAAGCGGTACGTAGTCAGTGGAATAGTATTGGCTCAGCACGTCGCCCAGGAACTCGGAAACGTCGAACTCGCCCTCCGGCAGGTCCTCCCAGAAGAACTCTCTCCTTCCGACTATCTTCCCTTCCCGCATCGTGAAAAGCTGTAGCGCGATCCTCTGTCTCTCCCTGTAGAAACCGAAGATATCGACGTCCCGGTCAGGCGAGGCCACCATCTTCTGCGTCTCGTCGAGCGCGAGCACGGTCTTTCGAAGGTCCCTGTATTTTGCCGCCAGTTCGAACTTGTGGTTCTCCGCGAAATGCCACATTCGCTTTTCGAGATCGTCCGCAAGCAATTTATTCTTTCCGTCCAGCAGAAGCAGGACGTCATCGACCGCCTGCTGATACTCCTCAGGTTTGCAGAGCCCTTTCACGCAGGGACCGAGACAGCGTTTGAGATGGTATTCGAGGCACGGGCGATCAAGGCTGCCGTCGATGTCCAGATTGCAGGTCCTGAGCTGGAAGGTGCGGTTGATGAGATCGAGCGTCTTATGCGCCATCGCGGCGGGCAGGAACGGACCGTAATACTTCGCCTTGTCCTTAAGGATCTTGCGGGTGATGACCGCCTTCGGGAACGCTTCGTCGGTGACCTTCAGGTGCGGGTACTGTTTGTCGTCCTTGAGAAAGACGTTGTACCGCGGCTTGTGCTTCTTGATCAGATTCGACTCGAGTATCAGCGCTTCCGCCTCGGTATCTACTACGATGAACTCGAAATCGACGATCTTCGCGACAAGCCGCCGCGTCTTCGGGTCCATGTTCTTCCGTGACTGGAAATACGAACGGACCCGGCTGCGCAGGCTCTTCGCCTTGCCGATGTAGATGATCTTCCCGTCCGCGTTCTTGTGAATGTAAACGCCCGGAGCGACCGGCAGATCTTTTAGTTTTGCCTTTAGGGACATTAGGTAGATATTACCTTCTGTCACTGCGATTGAGAAAATGAGGATTGCGGCGGCAATCAATACCCCGAGCGGTATCGAGGGGGATAAAAGGAATGAACCGCCGAGGCGCGAAAGCGCGGAAGGTCTATTGGAATGAGTGATGTGTCGGAGTATTTGGCCGCGGATTGCGCGGAATACGCGGATCCTTTGGGAATCACTTGAAGATCGGCAGTCCGGCCTGGACTCGACTGGCCCGCGTAGCGGACGCATGCTCTTAGCCGCGGGTGAAGCCGAAGGCGGAACCCACGGTAAGAGTCGCGAAATCACCTCAAAGCCGCTTTGGCGGCGGCAAGAGAAACCTAACCGCCGAGGCGCTAAGGCGCGGAGTTTTTTTAGGAGGCATACGTTCAGAATTCTCCCATCCCAATTAGCTCTGCGCCCTCGCGCCTCCGCGGTTAATTACCACTTCCCGGCCTACGCGATGAAAAGAATCCGCAAAGAATGTAAAATCTCATTACGGCCACTATCGCAATGGATACTTTCGTCACAGATTCACCCGCTGACGCCGCGGCTTTCATACGCGGCGGCGGGATCGTTGCCTTCCCGACCGAGACCGTTTACGGCCTCGGCGCGAACATCTTTGATGAGGAGTCGATACGGAAGGTCTTCGAAGCGAAGAACAGGCCCGCCGACAACCCCCTGATCGCGCATGTCAGCGATCCGTTTCAAATAGAGCGGCTTGTGAATGCTATCCCCCGCTCGGCGGCGGCATTCATCGAAGCCTTCTTCCCGGGTCCCCTCACGCTTGTAATGCCTAAACGGCCGGAAGTTCCCGATGTCGCGACGGCGGGGCTCGACACGGTCGGCGTTCGAATGCCCGGCGAGCCGCTGACACACGAATTCCTTGCCGCCTGCGGAACACCGCTTGTTGCCCCTTCCGCGAACATTTCCGGCAGGCCTTCCCCTACGACCTGGCAGGCGGTCCTTGAAGATCTCGACGGAAAGATCGATTGCGTCCTGAAAGGAAGGCCGTCACATTACGGTCTTGAATCTACGGTCGTCGACTGCACGGGCGAGTTTCCCGTCGTGCTCAGGCCCGGAGCAATTTCGATCGAAGATCTTCGGTCCGTCGATCCGCGAACCGAGAATAACGCCGGAGATTCAGAAGGAACTGCAAGAAGTCCCGGGATGAAACACAAGCACTATTCGCCGGCCGCGAAAGTGGTCCTGGTCTTGCCCGGCAATCCGTTCAACACCGATGGGGACTGCGGATTCATAGGTCTGCACAATCCCGACGTCAAATGTGAAAAGACAGTCGTTTGCGCTTCGATCGAAGAATATGCCTCGGCACTGTTCGATTTCTTCCGCGAATGCGACCGCAGGGGTCTCAAGCAGATCTTTTGCGAGACCGTATCCGAAGAAGGGATCGGCGCCGCGTTGATGGACCGGCTCCGCCGCGCCGTCGAGTAGAGGCTTTCGGATTGCCCTCGCTTGGTCTAAAATCTTCTCTTACCGGCGACTCCGCTGCCGCTGTCTCACGATGTACATCACCAAAGTAGATCTCGAAAACATTAAGTCCCACGCGAAATCCACGTTCGATTTCAGGAAGGGAACGACCGCGATCATAGGTGAGAACGGCGCCGGAAAGACCACTTTGATCGAGGCGATCGCTTGGACGATGTTCGATCTTCTCGACTACAAAAAGGACGCATTCGTGAAACGGGGCGCAAAGAAAGGCGTTGCAAGAGTGTCGTTCGAAAGCAACCTGGACGAAAGAACCTACCTGGTCCATCGGGACACTGGCACGGGCTACTATGTGTACGATCCGGAGATTAACACCCGCGTCGCCGACAAGAAGGACGAGGTGCTTCGCTTTCTACGCCAGCACATGGGCGTCGAACCCGGAACCGATCTGGAAGCGCTTTTCCGAAGTGCGATCGGCGTCCCGCAAGGCACATTCACCTCGATCTTTCTTGAAACCCCGACCGAGCGGAAACGCACGTTCGACCGCCTGCTCAAGGTCGAGGAGTATAGGCAGAGCTCAGACAAACTTATCGATACTGTCAATTACCTGAAAGGGCTTCAGATCGACCTCGACAACAAGATCGCCTTCGCCGAAGGCAAGCTCGAAGGCTATTCGGATCTGACCGAATCGCATAAGAAATACAAGCAGGAAGCGGCCGGCCACGCCAGGAGCCTGAAGAAGGTTGCGAAGGAGCTCGAAACGCTGACGAAGACCGTTTCCGGATTTGAAGCGAAAGCGAAGGAGATCGAAGAGATCCGGAATGAGATCGAGAAGCTTGATTCCGACATAGCGCGGACCGGTCTGGATATCGCGGGAAAAGAGGCGGATCTGAGAAACTCCCGTGAGGCGTCCCAAAAAACAAACGCATCGGAAGAAGCACACCTTGAACATCTGAAGGCTCTCGGAATGATCACCGAGCTTGAGCGAGAGCGGACCGAACGCGAAAAACTCAACAAGACCATCGCGGAGATCGACACAGCGTTGGTGAAGGTTCGCTCGGACCAGAAGAAATTCAACGAAGATCTGGAGCGAATTCTCGCCGCGCACAGACGGCTTGAGGAACTGAAACCGAAGATCGCTGAGCAGGCGACGCTTGAGAAAAGCCTTGAAGAATCGCGGACAAAGCTCGCGGAGGTCCGTTCCGCCGAAAACAGGGCCAAAGATCTGGACGAGGAACTATCGGGCCTGCGCGAAAAATATCGCGAGGCACAGGCGACTCTGAAGGACGCGGAGGAAAGGGCGAAAGGATCAGAAAGATTGCCGGATTTCATCGGCGAAGACGACCGGCTCCGGGAAAGGGTCGCCGAACTTGAAGGCCGGCTGGAGGTCGACCGAAGGTTCCAGAGCGAGGTGCGCAACGGGCTCTGCCCGATCCTCACCCAAAAATGTCTCAACCTCAAAGAAGGCGAAACGCTGGAAGGATATCTCACGAGCCAGTTCAAAGAGCTTTCCGGAGAAATCAGCGCAGCGCGCGGAAGGCAGAAGAAACTGAAAGAGGAGATCGCCGGCGCGAGAAATGCGGAATCGTTCGCCGCCCGTATCGAACCGCTCCGATTACGAGAGGAAGAGATTGCGGCGGACGGCAAACGTTTGAAAGACCTGAAGGAGACCGTCGAAAAGAAGATCGCCGGCGCCGTCTCGCTTGAAAAGGAACTGGAGGGGATCGACAAAAGGCTGAAAGAGCTCGACAACCCGAAGGCAACCGCAAAACTTTTGCAGGCCGAGGCGGAAAAAGAGATTTCCGCGAGACAGGCGATCACAGGCGTCGAAAGCAACCTCGAACGGCTTGAAAGTGACCGGAAACAAAAGGCGGAACAACTCGAGATCTACAAGGACCTGGAATTCAACTGGAAGAAATACACGGAGTTGCGGGATAAGACTGCCGAGTCCCATAAGACGTATATATCGAATGAAAAACAAGCAGGGCTGCTTGAGAATCGCGAAAAGGAACTCCTGGGAATAAAGAAAGGGCTTGCGAAGATCGAGGTTTCCAAAACGAAGCTTGCCGGCAAGGCTGAAAAGGCATCCGAGGGATTCGACCGGGACGAGTACAACGCGGCGCGTTTGAAGTTGTCGGAACTGCAAAACGAGGAGACCGCGCTCAAAGTGAACTTTGATAACGCTGATACAAGGCGCGCCGAACTTGATGCGAAGATCGGCGAACTGAAGACGATCCGCGATCAGCTAAGAAAAGATAAGACAGAACGGGAAAGGCTGGAACGTGTCGGAAAGGCGACCGCGTTCATACGCAGCACTCTGAAGTCCGCGGCGCCACGGGTCGCGCAGAACTATGTGTTCCACGTTTCGATCGAAGCGAACCGCATGTTCCGCGAGATAACCGGAAACGCCGAGCACACATTGAAATGGGAGAACGATTACGGGATCGCGCTTGAAGAAGGGGGATACGACCGGCCGTTCCAGAACCTTTCGGGCGGCGAGCAGATGGCCGCGGCTCTGTCCGTCAGGCTCGCGCTCCTGAGGCAGCTGTCGGATATCAAGCTCGCGTTCTTCGACGAACCGACAACGAACCTGGACCTTGAGCGGCGCGAACGCCTCGCGGAACAGATCAGCCAGATCACTGAAAGCAGGACCTTTGAACAGCTTTTCGTTATTTCTCACGACGACACGTTCGAGGGATATGTGGATAATGTGATAGCGATCGAAGCGGACGAAGATTAAGAAGAATACTCACAGGGATGAAGGAGACAAAAGGGATTTTGGACGTCCGGCGAATTCCAGCTTGTTGGCCTTATCACTGCCAAGACGAGAGTTGGAAGGAACGAAAGGCCTTCCGATCCTGGATCTCTGATTTGAAAGTTGAAATCTGAAATACGAGACTTGGAACCAGACATCTGATACCTGGTACACGACACCAGATCCCTGACACCCGATACATGAAAGAAGTAACCATCGTCTGCGACGGCTCGTCGCTAGGAAACGGAAAACAGGTCCAGCGCGCCGCCGCCTGCGCCATCCTCGGCTATAAAGGATTCTGGCGCGGCTTCTGCAAATACCTGGGCAGCGCGACAAACCAGCAATCCGAGATCGCCGCCGCCGAGATCGGACTAAGCCAGTTGTCCGAACCCTGCAAGGTCCATCTCTTGAGCGACTCACGCTACGTCGTCGAAACGATGCTCGGGAACTTCCGGAAGAAGACGAACCACGAATGGTGGGCGCGCCTTGATAAAGCGGCGTCAAAGCACACTGTAAAATGGGAATGGACAAAGGGCCACGCCGGGCACGAGATCCAGGAGGTCGCCGACGACCTCGCACGGAAAACCGCCGAACTCGGCTATGTCGATGAGGCGCTGATCGACGAATTAGTGGCGGAACTTGGAGTGTACGACGAAGTTTAGTTTGTCGGTTACCGGATTTGGACAACCGCCTTGTCCTTCAGATCGCAAATCTCCAGGTTCGAAACGCTTCAGTTTGTCGATCTCGAAAAACTTCAGCGGCACGCGAACCCATTGCGAGGCAGCCAGGCAGATTTTGGAAAGGAACGAAATACAAAATAGAGACAGAAAGCGACAAACTGGGGTTTATCGGACTACACCGGTTTGTCGTTCGATTGTTTTCGCCTTGGCACTATTCCTCCTCTCCGCTCCCGCTTTTTCCCAATCCGGCTGGTACTGGCAAAACCCCACTCCTCAGGGCAATCCGCTGTTCTCGATCTCGTTCGCTAAAGACAAGCGTTCCGGTTTCGCCGTCGGTGCCGATGGAACGATATTGCGTTCCGACGATGGAGGCTTCTCGTGGTCTAAACAACGCCCTCCATCGGCCGCCGCCGTCTCTGATGTCTTCGTGATCGACGAGCGCAAGGCAATAGCCGTAGGCGTTCGCGGCGGCGTCTTCCTTACCGATGACCGCGGTAAGAAGTGGGACGAGGCTGAAAGCGGCTCAAGGGAACACCTCTACGGCATCTCGATGGCAGGCGAAGGTTTCCGAACCGGCTGGATAACCGGGACGAACGGCACCCTCCTGAAGACCTCCGACGGCGGCAAGACCTGGGGACCCCAGTCAAGCGGCTCTCGATCGCATTTGCTTAATGTCTCGGCTTATGACGAATCGGCCGCCGTTGTGAGTGGTGAGAACGGGACGGTGCTCGTCACAGTCGACGGGGAGACCTGGGACCTGGCCTTCCCTTGCGGCGACAGTCTGATCAGCGGAGCCCAGTTCATCAGCGCGGAAGTCATAGTCGCCGCCGGATACGGCGGTTGTGTGGCACGTAGTGAAAACAAAGGAGTGTCATGGAAGAAGATCGATATTTATAGCCGCTCTGACATACTTGCGCTTCGGTTCGTCGATGACAAGAAGGGATTTATGACCGACAGCGGAGGCAAGGTTTGGGTGACCGGCGACGGCGGGAACACTTGGCTTCCCTTCAACATACGGACGGACCCAAAACTCCTTGCCCTTTGCTTCGCGGACAATTTCACGGGCTGGGCGGTCGGGGATGACGGCCTGATCGTCCGAACGGACGACGGCGGCTTTAGCTGGCAAAGGCTTAGCCGCGGAGGCCGCGAGGACATAAACGACCTCGCGTTCCTGGATGACAGGATCGGCTGGGCGGTAGGCGTGAACGGCAGGATCTGGCTGACAAACGACGGCGGGCGTTTCTGGTTCGGCGTCTTCTCCGGCACCGATGCCAACCTGAACGACGTCGACGCGCTTAATTCAGACTACGCCTTTATCGTCGGCGACGGCGGCACGATCCTGCGCTCCAATAACGGCGGAGCGGGCTGGGGACCCGGGATCTCGGGAACCCGGGAAGACCTGCTCGGTATTTACTTCGTTAATGAGAAAACCGGCTTTGCGGTCGGCGGGCGGGGAACAATTCTCAGAACGGACCTGACCGGAGCATACTGGGAAAAGCAGGTCTCCGGAACAGCCAACTGGCTTGAGGACGTGGTCTTTTTCGACACGGATCGGGGAGTCGTGGTCGGAGACCGGGGAACGATACTTAGGACATCGGACGGCGGAAAGACCTGGAATAAGATCGAGACGCGACTGAAAGAAAATCTTTACTCCGTAAGTTTCTATGACGACAGGACGGGATTTGCGGTCGGTGCAAAGGGCACGGTCCTGAAGACGTCCGACGGCGGCGAAACCTGGCAGGACCTTGAGTCTCCGGTGACTACAAATCTGTACGCTGTCGCTGCTGCAAGTGCCGAGGAAGCCGTCGCGACCGGGGAGTTCGGCGCCGTGATCAGGACCGCTGACGGCGGACAAACGTGGCTCAGCCAGCCGAACATCACAAGCAACTCTTTGCAGGCGATAGTCTATTTCGGAGGAAGCGGTCTGTGGGTCGGAGGCCGCGGCGGCGCGATCCTGAAGCGTACCATTCCGCTGTCCGGCATACAGGTCTCTACCCCGAAACTGCCGCCGATACTCCGATCCAGGTCTGGCAGAGATAAGGCGCGATCGCGAACGCCGCTGCTCACGATTCCCGACGACGGCGACATTCCCGCGGCGGTTCCTCCAGCCGATAACGACCTTCGATAGATTTTCAGGAGGTTTTCCTGACTGTGATGGAGACCCACTCGCCGTCTGTACTGACCAATGGATCGTGGTGTCCGAGATTCGAGAGTTCCCCTTTGAGTTCTTCTGCCTGCTCGGCCAAAACTCCGGAAAGCACCAGTATCGATCCTGTCTTTTGAACCAACAGTGGAAGGATCGGCAATATGACCGCGGCCGTCAGGTTCGCACAAACGAAGTCCGCCGAGGAAGTATCCTCATCGATTGACCCGACACCAAAATCGATATCCAATGCACCGTTCAGACGCGCGTTCTCGATCGCAATCTCGACAGCCAGGGGATCTGTGTCGCACGCCGCGATCCTTGATTCTCCGCCCGCCAATATCGATGCAGCGATCCCGAGGATCCCGGTTCCGGTGCCGACGTCCAAGAAACTCATTCCAGGAACAAACGCCTCCTCGATCGCCCGAAGGCATAAACGCGTGGTTTCGTGGGTTCCCGTACCGAACGCCATGCCGGGCTCGATGAGGATCACGGTCCTGCCGCCTGCGTCAACCTCCTTCCAGGCAGGCGCGACGACGAACCGTTCAGTGAACGTAGGCTTCCAGTGCTTCTTCCATTCGGCGAGCCAATCCTGGTCGATGATCGAACCGGAATCGATACCGAAAAGAACCTCGCGCCCAAAACCGTAGATCTTCAGCGCCTCAATCACCTTCCCTTCGGCCGCGACAAGGTCCAGGATACTTTCAAAATACCCGGTGATGACGACAATCGGCTTGTCAGGCTTCGCGAGCAGACTGTACGAAGTCCCCTCCGCACCGAGCTCATTCAGCGCGAACTCCGCCGCCTCCGCCGCTTCCGTCTCGACGGTCAATCTGATCACCGGCCATTCGGTCTTGTCAGTCACTTGCGTAGAAATAAGTTGCCCCCGGCCTTAGCCGGGGGATCACATCAATGATAAGAAGACATGGGCTTTAGCCCAATCGTTGCCGCCTTAAGCTGGTGGCAACTGATATCTGGTCCACGAACCGGCCCGTTCACGCCTCGATCCCCATTTCGTCGAGATCGCGCTCGCGGTTCCGCCAGTCCTTGACCACCTTGACGAACAGCTGAAGATAGATCTTTCGCCCAAGCAAGTTCTCGATGTCTCTTCTCGCTTTTGTGCCGATGTCCTTTATACGCGAGCCCTGCTTCCCGATGATTATGCTTTTTTGCGAATTCCTTTCGACATATATCGCGCAATAGACCTTTGGCATCTTCGGATCCGAATCGTCCCATTTCTCTGTGATCACAGCTGTGACGTACGGGATCTCTTCACCGGTCGATTCAAGTATCTTTTCCCGGACCATCTCCGCGGCGAGGATCCTCATCGGCTGGTCCGTCATCTCGTCCTCCGCGAAGATTGCGGGCGCCTCGGGCAGGTTCTTTCCGATCTCTTCCAGCAGGACCTCGACCGCCTCTCCTTTTAGGGCAGACACGGGAATGATCGCTTTGAAGTCGTGCTCGCCGGAGTAGAGTTCAATAAGCGGCAGAAGATCTTCACGCTTCCTTATCTTGTCGATCTTATTGAGGACGAGTATGGCCGGGCGCTCAGAGTTCTTGACCAGATCGAGTACAAACCGGTCCCCGTTGCCCGTCGAGACCGATGCGTCCCGCATCAGTACCACGAGATCGACGGAAAGCAGGGCGTCGTGGACAGCGGCCATCATCCTCCGGTTCAGCAGATAACCCGGTTTGTGAACGCCCGGGGTATCGACAAAAACGATCTGGGACTCACCGCGATTCACGATACCGCGGATCTTGTGCCGTGTAGTCTGAGGCTTGTTCGAAACCGCCGCGATCTTTTCGCCGACAAGATGATTAAGCAGGGTGGACTTACCTGCGTTCGGCCTGCCGACAAGGGCAACATAGCCGGCTCTAAAATTATTTTCTTCCATTATTTAAGTGATGTCGTGAAGGGCTGTGCCCGGTCCCTACCTTACCGTTACGCGGACGTCTTTTGAGCCGCAAGAAGACTGGAAGGTGACGGCAAAGACTCCTTTTTCGGAGGTAACCGAGCGGATCACAAAAACGGCGCGGCCCGCGATCTCCGCGGCCGCCGAATCGACAGTCACGGAAACGTTCTGCGGGCTGGAGGAGACGGCTTTCAAACTGAACACTCCTGTACTTCCTTCTATGCCGGCGAGGACGCCCGCACTGCCCCCGTTCGATGTGATCACCACCGACTCCTGGCTTAACACTAAAGAGCACGCTGCCGCCTCTTGCTTGTCTTCAGCGAGCCTTGTTCTTTGCTGGGGAACACGCCGCGGCCGGGTCGTCCCGGGTGTGGTTTCCACGGCGCTGCCTTCGCCCGGATCGGAAGGTTCGCGTTTGTCATCGGCATCCGCTGCCGGTACCGCATTTTCCGGAACCGGCTGTATCGAACTATCATCGCCGACCGGCTTGGCCGGATCTGATGTCTTGTCCGGAACCGGCTCGACCACCTCTGCCGCCTTGCCATCATCATCCGCCTTTGGCTCGGCGTCCTCTTTCTCAGACGCGGTGTCCGCCGCAGTCTTGTCTCCAGACGCGTCTCCGACGGGATCTTTCGTCGCGTTCGCCTGATCGTCTGTCTTCAACTCCGGATCCTCCGATGCGACAGAATCTGTCGGCAGGACCGTGTCGGCCGGAATCTCTTCTACTTTCGTTTCCTGCGGCAATTCTGTCCCGGCGACTCCGGCATCGATCTTGGCGGCCTCTCCCGGCTTCGAGGGATCGCCGTTTCCGGTCGTATCTTCGATCACAGAGGTTCTTGAAGGTTCCGGTTTCTCGCCCTCTTTTACAAAACGCGACAAAGTGCTTGGCTCTTCGTCGACCTCTTTAAGCCTTTCCTCAAGACCATCAAGATTTCCGTTAAGACGATTGTACAGCCCTTCGACGACGATCTTCTTCACGGGATCTTCGCCGCCGCCCCTGTATCCGGCAATGTAGCTGTCCAGAGCGTCCTTCTGGCGGCCCGCCGTCTCAAGCACGGTCCCCATTCTCCAGTGCGCTGAACGGGACCATGCCGAATTCCTCGGCAGTATGCTGAGCGCCCGCTTCAAATGGATCTCCGCCTGCTCGTTTTCACCCTGAAGAAAATTCGCCCAGCCACTGAGCTCTTCGATCCTCCCTCGGAGTACCCTGGCGAGAGTCTGACGCGGAATTTCCGGCACGACTACAAGTGTGCCGCGGACGATTGCAAGCTTTCTGCTTTCATAGAGCTGGTCGGCAAGAACTGCCGCCACCGGTGCGGGAACATTCAACGACTCGTCAACGCCGGCGACCGCGTCCGCTGTAATCTTCGCGGCCTCAGCCAAAGCGATCCTCTTATCGAGCAACCGCTCGGCCGCAAACATCTGCCTGTGCGTCTTCATCGGATCGGCGCCCTCAATGAACTGCTCCGCGGCCAAAGCGACATCTTCCGGCTCGTTTCCTGATTCCAGAACCGTAATAAAATTCAAGAGACGCTTCAATCGTTCCGCACTTTGCGGATCGTCCGCAGACGAAGGCTCATAAATACTTGCCTGTCGCTCAAGCGCCAGAAGATCTGTGAAGTTATCCGCCTTCTTCTCGACCCGCCCACCGAGCATTGCCTTGAGTTCGCCGCCGGAAACGCTGAAAGTATTTGTCAGCGCGTCGAACGCGTCGCGAAAGAACCCGGCACTAAGCCGCGCCGCCGCAAGTTCGTATTCAAGCGTTGGGAAATTGCCGAACTGCCTGGCTCCCAGCAAGATGCGCTCGGCGTCAAGTGGCCGGCCGGTCTCCACAAGACCGCGCGCTAAAGCGATGTGAGCCCATGTGTACCGGGGTTCGACAGCCAGTGCGGCGTTCGCGTGCGACACGGCCTTTTCGGGCTGGCCGTGCGCCGCGTACCAGTAAGCCGTCCCCACCAGCAAGACGAAGTTCTTTGGATTTACCGCGAGCAGAGTGTCCTTGGCCGATTCCGCCTCTTCAAGCCGTCCCGCATCGTAAAGCGCAAGGGTCCGCCCGGTGCCCGCACTCGCGTCCGAAGGATCGGCTGAGATGATCTCGTCATATAGCCGGACCGCTTCTTCCGGCTTGCCGACCGCTCGTTTTATCTCTGCCAGGCTACGTTTTGATACAAGTGAGGCAGGATCAAGCTCCAGCGCTTTGGAATATGCCTGTTCCGCGGTGACCAGGTCGAATCCCAGCCGCGAGGCGACTCCAAGGGTTTGGTAGCCGGAAGGGTCCTCCGGTGCTAGCGATATCGCCTTTTCAGAAAGCCTGCGGGCATTCTGCGAATCCTCTACGGCGAGGTAAAACGTCGCGATGCCAAGCAACTGGCGCGGGTTCTCACCGACCTTCTTTTCGATCGTTCCAGCGAATTCGAATCCGGCCTCGCGCAATCCCCCAAAGTACAGACTGTTGGGTATTGTCAGCAGAACTCCCGTAAAGAGCCTGTCCGAAACAGGCGATGGCGCCTCGGTCAAGGCTAGCCTGAAGAGCCTTAGGCCTTCGTCACGGTCTCCCGATTTGAAGGCTGCTGCCGCAATCTCCGCCCTGGTCGCGGTAAGAAGCTCACGCGCTGCCAAAACGGGTTCTGAACCAGGATGGTTCTCAAGAAATTCGACCAGCGCTCTCTCCCTCTTGGCTAGATCCTTCTCACCTGCGGCGGATTCGAATACAGATTTCGAGTCCTCCTCCTCTTTTTGCACTGCTGAAGCATCCCCGACGGGCGTCGCGGTTGGTTCGGGCTCCTGTGCAAAAAAGAGGCTGGAAAGCAAAAGGATGGAGAATAATACAACAGAGATTCTCATAACTCAGGGCGAGAGACGTAAATGGTTCATTTCGCTAGATGATATCACGAAATTGCATTAATCATCCCGCGGTCTTATTCTCATAATCTATGAGCGGGCTTGACGAGGCTTACACCCGGGACATCGACCGCGCCGTTGAGGACGCGAAAGCCAGGGGCCGTTTTGACCTCGCAGAATACTTCACTCTGCGTGCGACAAATGATGCGGTTCGCGAGAAGGGTGTAGCCTGGCTTTTCGATAGTGTCACCGGAATAGTCGGCGCATTCAATGACCGCGGAGCCGGCATCGAGATCGAACATACCGATAAGAACAGGTTCAGTTTTGGCGGTTCATCGCTTACGGGTTCCGCCCTCATCTTTAAGAAAGGTCTAAGAAGCCTTTCCGTCGAAGCGGGATGGACGCAATCGACCGGGGACGGGATAATGCGGGGCGGCGCGCTTGTCTGCGCGAAGATCTCGCACTTTGGATTTACGAAGCAGAACGAGGAACTACTGCTGCTGAAAGTGGACGGGGTGCCGCAGTGGTTCACAAGAACCGGCGAACGGGAGCTGGCAACTTTCAGTATTCAAGGCTTCAAACGGCACTTTGAAACGTTCCTTGGCTGACCGTTCGTGAATCCCTTTTTCGCTTTTCCGTCCCGCTGATGTAAAATTATGAGATAGCTTACAAGTTGGGGGAATTGACCGATAGTGAAGTCCGAATTATCAAACCTTATTGAACTGCAGAAGACCGATACAAAGCTTAGGCAGTTAAAGGAAAACATAGAGACCGCAACCACGAGGCGTGCTGAACTTCAAGATGAATTTGAACAGCACGCTTCTTCCATTCGAGAGATACAAAATCGGCTGGCAGCAGCAAAAGAGACGAAAGCCGACCTTGAACGGCAGATAATCGAAGCAAAGACCAGCCACGAACGCGCAGACCGGAACCTGAAGACGGCTCAGGACCAGAAGCAGTACGAGGCGGCGATGCGCGAGATCGATTCTCTCGACAGACAGATCTCAAAGTTCGAGACAGAGGTGCTTGAACAGCTTGAGATCATAGACGAAGTCAACGGTGTGCTCGAAGAACGGAAGGAAGAGATAGCGAACCTTGAGAGCGACTGGGAAAAGACCCTTGCCGACTTCGAATCGTCGCTGGCTACCGACCGTAAAGAGTTCGACAAGATGAGCAAGGCACGTGATAGAGTGCTTTCAAGTTTGCCGGAACGACTTGCCGCGGTTTACGACCGCCTTGTCAGCCGCAGCCGTGACGGAATCGCTGTAGCAGAGGTGATCAACGGCGCCTGCAGCGCTTGCTTCATGTCATTGAGAAAACAGATTGTCGTTGAGCTCCGCACAACCAACGAGATAATCACCTGCGAAAGCTGCACGCGCATCCTTTTCGTCAACAGCGACGAACATCAGGAAGCAACTGCGAGTTAGGTCTTTTGAGACGGTCGTGTCTCCCGAGTCTCACTGGTCACGCAGGGGCAGGTCTTGTACCTGCCCTTTGCACGTATCGGGTCTTTCGAGTCTGACGGGTCTCTCAAGTCATGTAGGGGCAGGTCTTGTGCCTGCCCAATGCGCGTAACGGGTCTTCGGGTCTGACGGGTCTTCGGGTCTGACGGGTCTTCGGGTCCGGGAGTCGGACAAGAGCTCGGCTTAGATGCGGGATCACACCCATCACTCATAACTTATCACTCTATTCGAGCTTCGCTCGGTGCACGCGGGACGCGTGCGTTCCCTCATCTCTCGCCACTAGCTCTTCGCCCAGTCGTCCGCTATCGAGACGTCGACCTCGATCGGAACATTCCTGACGAAATCGCGGGCCGCCATGACCATCGCTTCAGTCAGTATCTTGGCGGTTGAACCGGCTTCGGCCTCAGCCGCCTCGACCACGATCTCGTCATGAACGATGTTGACCAGCCTTCCCGAAGTTCCTTTTAATGAACCGTGCAGCAGCGCGAGGGCGCGTTTCAGGATATCTGCGCTTGTTCCCTGGATCGGCATGTTCTTTCCGTTCCTTTGCGTCGAAGCTACCTGCGATCTTTCGCTCTCGTCGAACCGGAACCTTGCCATCCTTCCCGATGCTGTTCTTGCAGACCTTTCTTCAACGGCCCTTCGTGCTGCGGAGCGCAGCCATTCGTCGAGTCCTCGATAAGTCGCGAAGTATCTCCGCAGGATATTCTCCGCCTCGCGGTCCTTGAATCCGGTGATCAGGGCCAGTCTTTGGGCACCGATCCCGTAAACGACGCCGAAGTTCAAACGCTTTGCGAATGTCCTCTGATCAGGGGTCACCTCGGAAGGCGTGACGCCGAAAACCTGAGCCGCCGCGGAAGCGTGAAAATCCTCGCCGGATCGAAAGGCCTGGATGAACCGCTCATCTCCGGAGAATTCAGCCAGAATGCGAAGCTCTATCTGCGAATAGTCGGCGACGATCAGCTTGTGGCCTTTCTCCGCACGGAAACATTTCCGGTACTCAGGCCCATGAGGGATCTGCTGAAGATTTGGTTTTGAACAGGAGAACCGCCCGGTAGGGGCGCCTATCTGCCTAAAATCCGCATGGATCCGACCCGTTTCGGGATTTACGAACTCGAGTATGTTCTCTCCAAAACTGGTAAGCGATTTCGCCACGCTTCGGTATTCAAGGAGCTTCGCCACGACCGGATAATCCTTGGCGAGCGGCTGCAGCTGCCAGGCGCGGGTCGAATCCGGTATCGGAACACCGAGGTTCTTGAGTGCGTCGGCGACCTGAGCCTGAGAATCGAGGTTGATCTCGGCGGCGCCAAACAATGAAGCCTGCGCAACACCCGCAGAAAGCAAACCCTGCAATTCCGCGGCGATCTCTTCCTGTTCGGCCTTGACCTTGTCCAACTGCGCCCGCCAGCAATCCCGGTCGATGTAGAAACCGTTCAGTTCCATCCGGGCGATCGGCGTCACACAGTCAAACTCAATTCGCGCCGCGGCCTCGAGGCCATCTTCCTTCAGCTTCTCGGATAGTTTCTCGCGAAGCGGCACCATTATCGCGGCGTCCTTTGCCGCGTATTCGATCTGCGAGTCAGAGAGGCTTTCTGCATTCCAGTCCGACACCTGTTCGCTCTTGTCGAGCTCCATTCCGAGAAAGAACGAAACTACCTCGGCGAGGGAATGCCTGCGGTCCTGGTCACCGGCCGCGATGAGCTGGCTGGCGAGCATGGTATCAAAGGTACCGCCTACGTCCGCGCCGAGATGATGCCCGACCCACTTGGCGTCGAATTTGGCATTGTGCGCGATCTTTACCGGCTTTTCCGCCTCAAGGATCTGGCGGAGCGGCTCCAGTTCGGGAATGGTCCGCAGATCACCTTTCTCCGCGAACGGCTTCAGATCGATGACGAGAGTGTTTTTACCGTTACTGAGCTGGACAAGCCTCAGCACGCCCTCGTACGGGTCGAGCTCCGTGGTTTCCGTATCGAACCCAAGGTATTCTTCACCCGACAAAGACTCGCAGGCTTCCTTCAGTCGATCCGGGTCCGTAACTAGCTGAAAATATACTTCCATATCGAATTTGCCGAATGCCGGCGAGACCTGCCGGCCGCGGCACCAACCTCCGGCGGGAACCGAAGCGTATAAGCGGGAATGGATCGATAATAGAGCATAAGCGACAAAAAGCTAAATAGCCCTAAAAACAAGACTCCCGATTTACGATTTTTATAAAAACCTATATACTTGTCGGAGTTTGCCGATAAGATTAAGTAATTTACTTTGAAGGCATTCTGAAAGGTTTTTTGAAGCAGTTTGGTGAATAGAACAAATTTACAGCGGGTTTGCAGCGCTCTTGAAGCAAAAGAACTGTCGCTCCCCGCATTTTGAAAGCAAGAAGAAATTGCTTTTATTAACGAGATTCCTGCATTTGCAAAACTCAGGCTCTTGCTCAACTTGTCATCCCAGACAATTGAAAGATCTGTAACAAACCGCGAGTTTCAAGGACTTGGTCCATAAAGGCTAAAACTGTATCTTCTTGCCGGCTTCGCATTCGGGCGCAGCCACCAGCTTGTTCTCTCCGTTCACCGCCGCTCTCGAGAACCCTTTCAAGAGAGAATTACCATATGTCAAAAGAAATGATCATTAGCGTCAACGGGCGCGAAAAGAAGATCGCCATTCTCGATAATGGACAGGTCACCGAATTCTACATTGAACGGGACGAAGAAAACGCAGGCATAGTCGGCAACATTTACAAGGGCAAGGTCCAGAGGGTCCTTCCCGGCATGCAGTCGGCTTTTGTGGACATCGGCCTCGAGCGTGACGCGTTCCTGTACGTTTCGGACTTCTTCGATGAGGAAGAAGAGATCGAACGGATCGTCCTCGCTAAATCAAAAGACAAGAAGTCCCTGGAAGAGGCGGATCGCGAAGCTACCGACCATATCCAAAGGGAACGTTTGAAGCGCGAAAAGGAAATGGAAGACGCGCAAGAGCGTGCCGAGATCGTCGGTGAGCCCGCAAAGGACGGCGGCGCAGATTCGGACAAGGGCGTTAAGGAGTCCCCGAGCCGGGGCGGCCGTTCCAGGCGCAAGCCTTCCGATAAGGAAGAATCCGTGAAGGAAGAGTCCAAGGAGCAAGAGGCAGACGAACCCTCTGAAAAAGAGAAGGCCGAAGAAAGACCTTCCCGGGGACAACGCGGAAGACGCGGAAGAAAGCCCAGGGAATCAGAAGAACAGGAAGAAAAGAAAGATACCAGGGAGAACGTGCTCAGGCCGATCGATCTGGATTTCGGAGACTCCGATTTTGAACGGATCGTCGACGAAGACGCGGATACGGGCGAAATGCTCAAAGACGCGATGATGCAGGAAGCGATCACGGACACTGTCAGATCTGTGGAGTTCGACATGGAATCCACTGACTTTGCAGAAGTCGGCTCGCTGATCGATTCGGTATCTGTTGAAGACAACGGCTTTGAGCGAATTGCCGACGAAGAAGAGGAAGCCGAAGAAAGATCATCCGGAAGAAAAACTGCTGCCGGAAGGTCGAAGAAGACATCCGCCCGGGGTCGAAAGTCAAAACCGGAGTCTTCCCCGGAAGAATCCTCCGAGGCTTCAGATGAGAAGGAGACAAAATCCTCCTCCGGCCGCGGTAGAAAACGAACGTCAAAGGCAGGCGCGTCCCGTTCGAAAAACACGGCGTCTGGTGAATCGGATGATTCTGCCGACGACAAAGATCAAAAGCCCGCTTCAAAGAGATCCGGTCGCGGAAGATCCTCGAGAGGTAAGCAAGGCGCATCCTCATCGAAAGCATCTGCAAAGACCGAAGAACTTCCGGACGGCGAAGCGAGCGTGACCGAACCTTCGGAGGTCTCGGAAATGGCCGCCCGCCGCGGAAGCCGTGGCGGACGCCGCAAGTCTGAATCCGGTCCCGGAAAGAAACCGGTCTCGACAAAGACCCACACTGACAAGAGTTACAAATCCACGGAGGAAGAAAAACCGGTGATCGCCGACGACGCAATCGCTGACGCTGAGTTCAAGCCTGCGTCCGGCTCTTCAGGCGGAAGCCGCCGCAGGTCCGGCCGCAGGAACGGCGGCAAGGGCCAGCCGAAGATCACAGACCTTCTAAGCGAAGGACAGGAGATCCTTGTTCAGATAGCCAAAGAACCGATCGCCCGCAAAGGCGCGCGCATCACTTCTCACATAGCGCTGCCCGGAAGGTTCCTGGTATATATGCCGACGATCGAACATCTTGGCGTGTCCCGCAAGATCGATTCGGCAAAGGAACGAAGCAGGCTTCGATCGGCAATCCAGCACATCGTCGCAAATGAAGAGGTGCCTTCGGGCGGTTTCATCGTCAGAACTGCGGGCATAGGAAAAAGCGAAGAAGAACTTCGGGATGACGCCCGATACCTTTTGAAAACCTGGTTCGATATCAGAAAACACGCCGACAAGGCAAAGTCCCCGGCGGTCATCCACCAGGACCTCGACATAATACTTCGCCTTCTGCGGGACCAATTGTCCGAGGATTTCAACGCCATTCGAGTTGATTCGGAAGATGAGTTTCTCAGGATTGTTGAGTTCATTAACCGTATACAACCAAAGATGGTGAAACGGGTTAAGTTTCACACTCTGGATGAGTCGATCCTGGACACATACAACGTTACCGAAGAGATCGACAAGGCGCTCAAGCACAGGGTGTGGCTGAAATCGGGAGGATATCTCGTGATCAACCAGACCGAAGCGCTGATCGCGATCGACGTCAACACCGGTAAGTTCGTCGGAAAGGGCAATGCCCGTCTTGAGGACACGATCACCAAGACGAACATGGAAGCCGTGCACGAGATCTCCAGGCAGATCCGCCTGAGGGACCTCGGCGGCATCATCGTCCTTGACCTGATCGACATGGAGGACCGGAATAACCGGAAGAAAGTCCTTCAGGCGCTGCAGGACGCGCTTCAGGCAGACAAGTCGCCGACAAAAGTGTTGTCTTTCAACGATTTTGGGTTGATAATAATGACCCGAAAACGAGTCAAGCAATCCCTCGAACGGACGTTGTGCGCGCCGTGTTCATATTGCGAGGGAGCGGGTTGGGTTAAATCCGCGCAAACGGTCTGTTATGAGATCCTAGAAGAAGCCCGCCGGATCTCGAAGGGGCTTAGCGACGTACGCGAGACCACACTTCGCGTGCATCCTGAGGTCGCCAAGGCGTTGCGCGCTACTGAACGCGGAGTTCTGGACGAGATCGAGGCATACCTCGGTCCCGTGGACCTTACGGGCGACCGTGGGATCCATCAAGAACAGTTCGATTTTGCGTTCGTGTGATCAAATGAACAAAAAATACTTCAAGCTGGCGGCCGCGGTGATAATCCCGGCCGTCATTTTTGTGCCCGCAGCATGGATTGGATACACCGCGTTCGGTTCCGATCACGCGGACTCCCCGCTCCTGATCTCCGTCCAAAGGCACGATGCGAGAGTTACCGACCTGTTCGCCTTCCGCGACGGTGATGACCTCGTGGTCGCGCTCTGCATGGATCCGACCGTTCCGCCGGGAGTGGAAGAATATCAGTTCCAGCCGGACGCGATGTTTGAGATCAACATCGACAGCAAGTCGCATGTAAATTACGAGGATCCGGACGCGAATGCTGTTCTGGGCGGCTCCGTCACCAGACCTGACAAGATCAACGACAACATAGCGTTCCGCATCACGTTCGAAGGAGGCGAGCCGAGGCTGCGCGTGCGCGGCATCAAGCACGGCGAACGTGTGACCGAAATGTTCGCGGGCCTGCGAGACGATCCCTTCATACGCGGACCGCGGATCGGCAGGAACGTGGCCGCGATAGTTTTGAAAGTTCCGCTATCGGAAGTGTTGGGAGATCATCCCGAACTTTTGATCTGGGGATATTCGCAGGTGCCGGAGATCGATCGCCCGATGGCTGACCACGCGGGAATGGCCCTGCGGTCTATGTTCGGTGAGAATATGCCGATGAACGAGATGCACCCCCGCTTCCATATGCTGAAGATGGGCAAGGCTCCGGACGTGATCATCTACAATACTGACGAGCCGGCAGGATTTCCGAATGGAAGACTGTTGACGGATGATGTCGTGGACCTGGTAGGCGATATGCGTGTCCTAGGAAACGACTACCCGTTCCCGGCGACGAATGACGTTCCATTTCTTGCGACATTTCCGTATCTCGCTCCGCCGCAGTAAACCGGATGAGTGTTTTCAGATCGTTGTTCATTAGGAGGCTCGCGGCTGCGGGCCTCTTCCTTTCCGCGCTGCTTTCTGCGGCCTGTACTCGCACCGCACCTCCTCCGGAAGGATTCGAACGGAAACTCGCTTATTACGGCGGTATCATTGCCAAGAATCCTGATCACTATCCGGCACACGCTTCGCTTGCCGAGGCATATCTGGAAAAGGCACGGAAAACGTCGGATCCCGCGTACCTGGCAATGGCTAGGGAGCACGTGAAGCGATCGATCGCCATCCAGCCCAATTATCAGGCCTTCAAGGTCTTTGCTTTGATCCAGGGTTTCGCTCACCGCTTTTCCGAATCGATCGAGTGGGCGAACAAGGCGTCGGCGTCCTCCGCCGACGTAGGACCGGATCCCGAAACCGCTTCGATACTCGTTGACGGATATTTGGGACTGGGCGAGTCGGACAAAGCAAAGGAGGTCATCGATAAACTCGGCGACGAAAGCTTCTATGCTTCGGCGGCAAAGGGTCATTATTTCAAAGCGATCGGGAATAACGCTGAAGCCGCGGATGAATTTCAGAAGGCGTCCCGGTTCGCGCTGATGCAGAACGCTTCGGAAGCGCAGGCCTGGGCTGAGGTTATGACGGCGGGGGTTTGGCTCGATTCCGGAGATCCGGACCGTGCGTCTCCATTCCTTGAGAAGGCGGAGAAGATATCAACCGGGAACAAAGCGGCCGCGATCCATCGCGCCGAATATCTTGTGGCGAAGGGAAAAACTGAAGACGCTCTGACCGTTTACCGATCGCTTCTCAAGAAGGCCGATGACGGTGAAATCCACAGAAGAATGTTTGTTTTGCTAAGGAAAATGGATCGTACGGAAGAGGCCGCGGCGCATTTCAAGGAAGCCGAGCAGCTGTTCCGCAAGGCCATAAACGCGGGCGAGATCTACACGCTCGGCGAGCTTGCCCAGCTGCTCTGCGACGCCGGCGAAAGGCTCGGCGAGGCCCGGAAACTCTCAAATGAGAATCTCAAATACAAACGGGACAAGCAGGCGCTGGCAACCGAGAAATGTCTCGCTAGTGAAAAGTAAATCGTGAATGGTGAACAGAGAATCTGAATCTTTTAGAGCAACGCTCCGCGCTGCTCTAAAAGATCTACGCTTGATGATCTACGCCCTCCCTCACGCTCAGGCTACTCACACACTATTCACGATTGACGATTCACAATTTCAGCTTCTTCTTCAAGGGCTTTACCGAATCAGGCTTCGTGAAGATAC
>JAHEEZ010000004.1:26273-34135 GCA_024640445.1 Acidobacteriota bacterium
TCAAATGAGAATCTCAAATACAAACGGGACAAGCAGGCGCTGGCAACCGAGAAATGTCTCGCTGGTGAAAAGTAAATCGTGAATGGTGAACAGAGAATCTGAATCGTTTAGAGCAACGCTTGATGATCTACGCCCTCCCTCACGGTCAGGCTACTGACACACTATTCACGATTGACGATTCACAATTTCAGCTTCTTCTTCAAGGGCTTTACCGAATCAGGCTTCGTGAAGATACCTTCGGGAATTCGCTGGTTGAACTTTAGCGAGTTGTACGTCGCGCGGAAGACATGAACGTCGTTCGTGAAGTGGTCAGTCACTGAAGGGGCAAGGATGCCGCTGTAGTCCAGGAACCTTCCGTAGCGGTTCTCCTCAGAGATCTCCTGCCTCTCAACGTTCATCGTCGAATACACGGTCTTCATGGGTGTTCCATCATCCGCGAATTCGTACTCTACCCAGAATCCGTCCTCGAACTCGAGCTTAACGACGTCGTTACGCTTACCAAGGCTCGCCTGACGTCGGCCGGCATAGCTAAGCTCCGCATCTGCTTTCCAACTTCCTCGGAGCAGGTAATCGTAGTGCGAACGCATGCTGCGTTTGAAGCCCTCGATCTGCGACTCGGTCTGATCACCAAATTTTTCGATGTGCTCTTCGTACATCCAACCCGTATCTGCCGTGTTGACCTGAACGGTCTTTGACCCGCGCTCCTCAAAATCCGTCCGTTCGCGGTCGGGGAAGACGATCACGTCGATGAAGGTCATATACGATCCGATCTGGCCGTCCTTCAGGACGCTCAGGTTTCCCTCGCCGACCGAATTCGTGACGCCGAGGTATGCCTGGCCACCAACTTTTGCGATCGCCCGCTCGATCACTGCCTCCGCCTTGGCGGTCTGCGGGTCAGGCTTGATCTTCGGCGGGCCAGTTTGGCCGTGTATGGACGCGGAAAACAGAAATAGAAACAAGAACGTTATAGCAAATGACTTGTACATATCGATACAGAAACTAAAAGGCTTCAGCGATATTATCACCGAAGCCTTTTGCCGAGAAAGTTGGACTCCAACCCCCTAGTTAAGACTAAAAGACTCCTTCGGTTTAACGACTATTTCCTCGTCTTCAGCGTCGATCAGGAAACCGTCCGCAGTTTTCCAGAGGTTTGTGATCGGCAGCTTCACCTGCTGGTCTATGTGACGCTTGAGGAACCGCGCTCCGTAAGTCGGGCTAAACCCCTTGAGCGTAAGGAGATCCACGGCCTCGTCGGTCACCTCGATCGACTTGCCCTGCTTCTCCATATGTTTCTTCACCTTGTTCAGGTAAAGCCGCGCAATCTCCCTTACCTCGTCCATCGTAAGCGGCGAGAACACTACGATCTCATCGATTCGATTTCTGAATTCGGGCGAAAATCTCTGCTCTGCAGCTTTCAGCACGTCGCCCTTGATCGCAGGAATGTCACCAAGAGACTTCATTCCGAATCCCAGCGGCTTTTCGTACTTCTTGAAATTCTCCGAACCTAGGTTCGAGGTCATTATTACGATCGCGTCCGAAAGATACACTCGCTTGCCACGGCCGTCAGTAAGCCAGCCCTCGTCAAAAGCCTGCAGGAACAGGTTCATCAGATACGGCGACGCTTTCTCGACCTCGTCAAGAAGCAAAACCGTATATGGATTCTCCCGGAGCTGTTCCGTGAGGATCCCTCCGCGTTCGCTGCCGACGATCCCGCGCGGCATTCCGATCAACTTCTCGATACCGACCGTACCGTCGCCATATTCGGACATGTCGATACGGACCATCTTCTCGTCGTCACCGAACATGAATTCGGCAACCGCCTTTGCGAGCTCGGTCTTTCCTACGCCTGTCGGGCCCAGGAAAAGCAGGACGCCATCAGGAGTGTAGTGACTCTCCTTCAAGGGGCCTTTGTTTAGCCGGAGCCGCTCAGCTACCGCACGAACCGCTTCTATTTGGCCGATGACCCTTTTGCCGAGTTCCTCTTCCATCCGTGAGAACCTGTCGGTCGTATCACGGTAGATCATATCCTTGGGAATCCGCGACTCCTGCGAGATCACATCCACTATGTGCTCTGGCTTTACAACCAGCGACGAAGGCTCGTTGATCTCGACCTTTACTGAAGCTGTATCCAGCCAGCCGATCGCCTTGTCCGGAAGATGCAGGTTCCTTATGTACTTCGGCGACATCTCGAGCGCCATGTTGATGGCCTCGTCCGAGATCTTCACCGAATAGTTCTTTTCGAGCCTGGGCCTGACACCGAGAAGTATCTCGCGTGTCTCGTCCAGCGAAGGTTCTTTTACCTTCACGATTCGGAAACGCCTTGCGAGTGCCTCGTCTTCAGCGATGTACTCTTTGTATTCGGTCAGCGTAGTTGCGCCGATGATCCTCAGATCTCCTCTCGCAAGTGCCGACTTGAACATGTTCGCCGCATCCGAAGAAGTTCCCAGCGCGGCTCCTGCGCCGATGATCGTGTGCGCTTCATCAATGAAAAGGATGATGTTCTCTTTTTCCTTAACTTCGTCGATGACGCCTTTGATTCGTTCCTCGAACATTCCGCGGAGCATGGTGCCGGCGACCATTCCACCCATCTGAAGCTGTACTATGTGAGCGTCCTTCAGGCGGGCGGGCACATTTTCCGGCTCCATCTCGATCATCCGCGCGAGGCCTTCTGCGACAGCAGTCTTCCCAACTCCGGGTTCACCAACCAGCATCGGCGAGTTCGAACGTTCGCGGTGCGAGAGGATCTCCATCATCTGACGGATCTCTTTCTCTCGTCCGATGACCGGAGGTATCTTGTCTTCCCTCGCCATCTTGTTGAGGGATACGCCAAAATGCTTCAGGTATGAAGGCAATTCGTATTTCTTGCGGATCCTTTCCGCTTCCTTTTCCCTGGATTTGATACGGCTCGACGCCGTCTGCGAGAGTTCTTCGTGTCCGATTCCCAGGTTTTGGAGAATGTCGTTAAGAACGCTCCTCTCATCTGTCGACAATACGTAGAAGATGTCGCTCGCCTCGATCACCCGCCTGCCCTGCGATCGGGCGCGGTCCATGGCCTTCTTGAACAGTTCGGTCGTCTCGGGCGCTATTCGGAATCCCTTGCCGGCGTGCTGGCGGCCCCCTTCGACACGTTTTTCGATCAATAGCTTGACCGACCGCGGATCTACGGAGAGATCACGCATCGTCGAATTGAAGAGGTCTTCTTCTTCATACGCAAGCGACTGCAGAATATGGCCCACTGAAACGTAGTTCTGGTCGCGCTTTTGCGACTCGTCGAGCGCGTTTTGCAGGATCTTACGTCCGGTTTCGCTGAACTTGTCCTTATAAGCTTCGATATCTGCCATAAATTTCTCTCTTGTGTGTACCCGCGGGTGTGATGCGAGGTCGGCAGAAAATGACTGCCTTATGAGAAATGATACCACTTGGCCAACAGTCGGAAAAGGTTTCCGGAAAATTTGTCGCCCGGCCGCGCAAATTTGCATTTCGGCGAGTCCTGGCGAACTTCTCGCTCCTCGTAACGGATGTCCGGAGATCAGTATGCGTCAGGCGCCGCCTTCTCCATCCACCTTTCCGGATGTTTGAGGCCGGTGAACCCATACTTTTCGTAGAGAGTGTGAGCATCGCGCGTTGCAAGCACCCATCTCCGGAATCCCTGAAGCTCTGGATGGGCGATGATGACCTCCATAAGCCATTTGCCGAGTTCACGACCCTGATTTGCCGGTAGTACAAACACATCGCCCAGGTAGGCGAACGTGGCGAAGTCGGTTACTACCCGCGCGAATCCGATCTGGCTTCCTCCAAGGTACAGCCCGAAACAGAGCGAGTTGGCAATTGCCGTCTCGGTTTGTTCAACCGTGCGTGCCTTCGCCCAGTAGGACCCATTGACAAGGTAGTCTTGAATTACGGATACCTGCAGCCTCGACCGGTCGGTCGAGATCGTATACTCGTCTTTTCGCCATTCCATTGCCATAGACAAATGAGATTTCAACCACGGTGAACACTGGGAGCACAGCGTCTTATTGGCCGTTGCTTGCTTTACAGGCGCGGTCCCACACGGAATCGGTACAAGAAGAATTCTCCGTGTTCTCTGTGTTTCTCAGTGGCGAGAATTCCCGATCAGCCGAGCTGGTAGAAACTACCCATTCCCAGGTATCTCGCGGAAGTATCCAGTTCCTCTTCGATCCTTAGAAGCTGGTTATACTTCGCGATCCTGTCCGAACGCGAGAGCGAACCGGTCTTGATCTGTCCGGCATTCGTCGCGACGGCGAGGTCCGCGATGAAAGCGTCCTCCGTCTCGCCTGAGCGATGCGAGATCACGGCGGTCATATTATTTGTCTTCGCCAGTTCTATCGCGTCGAGTGTTTCCGAAAGAGTGCCGATCTGGTTAACCTTGATAAGGATCGAGTTCGCCGCCCCCAGATCGATCCCCTTCTGCAGGAATTTCACGTTAGTCACGAAAACATCGTCGCCGACCAGCTGTATCTTGTCGCCGATCATCTCCGTAAGTTTCACCCAGCCGTCCCAGTCGTCCTCCGCCATGCCGTCCTCGATCGAGATTATCGGGTATTTTGCGGCCCAGTCTGCCCAATAGTCTGCCATCTCGTCGCTCGAGAGTTCCCGCCCGTCAGACTTCTTGAATACATACTTTCCGTCTGAATAGAACTCACTCGCAGCGGGGTCGAGCGCGATCATCACGTTCTCTCCGGCCTTGTATCCGGCTTTGTCGATCGCCTCGAGGATCGTCTCAACCGCTTCCTCGTTCGATTTGAGGTTCGGCGCAAATCCACCCTCGTCGCCGACCGCGGTCGAATATCCGCGCAAAGACAACACCTTCTTCAGGTTGTGAAAGATCTCCGAACCCGCGCGAAGCGCCTCTGAGAAACTCCCGGCGCCGACCGGCATTATCATGAATTCCTGAAAATCGACGTTGTTGTCAGCGTGTGACCCGCCATTGATGATGTTCATCATCGGGGTCGGAAGAGTCCGGGCGTTCGTGCCGCCGATGTAGCGATAGAGCGGGACGTCGAGAAAAGCCGCGGCCGCGCGGGCGGTAGCGAGCGATACGGCAAGGAGCGCGTTCGCGCCAAGATTGGATTTATTCTCCGTTCCGTCCAGTGCGATCAGCGCTTCGTCGATCGCGGTCTGATCGAGGGCGTCAAATCCTTCGAGATCGTACGAGATCTTGTCGTTAACGTTCTCGACGGCCTGCAAAACACCCTTTCCGAGGTACCGCGATGCATCGCCGTCCCGCAGCTCGACCGCTTCGTTCTCTCCGGTCGAGGCGCCGCTGGGAACAGCGGCACGACCGACCACGCCGGATTCAAGTGTAACTTCCGCTTCTATCGTAGGATTGCCGCGGGAATCGAGTATCTCGCGCGCCCAAATATCTTGTATTAAGCTCATAATATTTCAGTTTTCAATGTTCAAAGTTCAGGGTTCAAAGTTCAATGATCAAAGAATTTGTTGTGGATCGCCTAACAAATTAGCTTCGGCCATCGTTCAGAGCGGCGCTCGGCGCTGCATTGGCGGGCGAAGTCCGGCGATGTCCAACGTTCAAGGCTCGATGTTCAATGATCAGGTTTCCGGGTTCGAATTTCTAAGTTGAACCAACGGTACCGAACAGCGCTTTATTAGCCGGTTTCACGCCCGTCTTGCAATAAGACGCCAAAAGAAATGGCCTAAACACCTCGGGATCCGGAACCTGAATATATGGCTAAATTTAACTCTTATCTTGGGTAAAGACAAAGGGGGTGAACACCGCAAAGCGCATGACTTCGACCGAAGCTCGATGCAGGTGCTATTCCAGGATCACGTTGATCGTGTTCGAGAAATATTCCCGGAACCTGGGCTCCCGCTTTCCCGATATATAGTCCCTCTCGTATCCGTCGAGGATCTTCACATCGGAATAGAAATATATGTTCTTTGAGGGTATAGCGGTAAGACTCACAGGCGGCGTAGAATTCTGTGGATTGTAGGAACCGCTCCTCCAGGCCAGTTTCCCGAGATCCACTTCAAACTCGTACGACTGGTCCGGAAAAAGGCTTTTCGAGGGAATACTGTATGGGGCGTAATATATGTTTTCCCCGCGGCACAGCCTGTCTCCCGCCTGGCAACTCGAGAAAAAGAAATTTACCTCGCCTAGTCCACCGGCCTGCAGGTTCTCGCGTCCGCGGTTCGTGATTCGGACCTTGACGATCGCTTCTTCAATATCTATCCGGCTAGTCGTGCCGGTTAAGGAAACCCGAATATCGAACTTTCGCTCGACGGGGGACGCGGAAGCAAAAAATGCGAGCATCAGGATAGCGAGAAAGAAGAAATTCAGCTTCGTCATCCGGTCTTCTCCATCTTCACCTTCGTAATTCGCCGCCTTTCCACTTCCTCAATGTGGAAGACATGGCCGTTGAAGGGCACGGACTCTCCCTTCTCCAGCACCTCGCCGGCGACCGACATCAGGAAACCCGCGATCGTTGTATAACCTTCGGAAACCGGCACATTGAGACCGAGTTTGCGGTTCAGGTCGCGGACGGCCAGGCTGCCGTCGAGCACAAAACTCCCGTCCTTCTGCTCGTGTATCTGTTCTGCGGTCTCTTCATCGTATTCATCCGCGATCTCGCCCACTATCTCTTCCAGAAGGTCCTCAAGCGTGATAATTCCCTCGATGCCGCCGTGTTCATCAACGACGAAACCAAAATGGAACTGTTCGCGCTGCATCCTCCTAAGAACGTCCTCAAGCCTCGCCGTATCAACAACATAGACTGGCCTTCTGAGGATCTTTTCGATCCTGAAAGCTTCGGGATTGAGCAGATAGCTCATCACATCCTTGCTGTGTACGACCCCGGCAATATCATCCATCGATTCGCGATAGACAGGAAACCTCGAGAAGCCGCTCTCGCGAAACGACTCTGCGATCTCGTTAAGCCCGAAGGTGACCGGAATGGCGAAGATCTCCGGCCTCGGCACCATCGCCTCCCGGACCGTCGTTTCGGAGAACTCGAACACCTGGTGGATAAGCTTCTGTTCTTCAGCGTTCAGGTGACCACTTTTTTTAGAAATGTCGATGAGATGGCGGATCTCATCTTCTGAATACACCGAACCCTCCTCGCCCGTCGGATGGAGGCCGAACAGCCTGACGGTTCTTGCTCCCGTCCAGTCGAGAAGACGTATCGGGTAATAGAAGGTCTTGTAGAAGATCTGTATCGGAAGGGCGATCGCGAGGGCGACCCTCTCCGACAGTTCGAGCGCCATGGTCTTCGGGGCGAGTTCGCCCAGGACTATGTGAAGGAAAGTTATTATCGAGAACGCGATGATGAACGAGACAGTGTGCAGGACGGCGCCCGAAGTGAGGAACGCCGCGCCCGTCATCGATCCTACCCACATAAGCGCGGGCTCAAGGAACATCGCGACAGCGGGTTCGCCGATCCAGCCGAGCCCCAGGGAGAACAGGGTTATTCCAAGCTGGGTTGCCGATATATAGGCATTCAGGTTGTTCAGGCATTCGAGCAGACGCAAAGCGGCCTTGCTGCCTTCCGCCGCGAGGGCCGCTATCCGCGATTTGCGGACGGCCACAAGCGCGAACTCCGATGCCACGAAAAAGCCGTTTCCGAGCACGAGGCCCAAAACGAGAAGGATGTTCAGGAAAACCGATACGGCGTCGAATGACGCCTGCTCCACGGCCGTTTCTGCAAAAAGGAACAAGGATAAACTAGCGGGGTCGTCCATTACTCGATCGATCTTTTTCGGATATTTTCGGAAGGTACCGGAATTACTTCCTTACTAAACTTTCCGGTCCGTTAACAGCCTCGAATTATAGCACGTTAGTCAATTTCGTGAATGGCGGTGGGTAAATCGTCAACGATCTCGCGAAT
>JAHEEZ010000376.1 GCA_024640445.1 Acidobacteriota bacterium
AAAAATTAAGAAGCGGCGGACGAGCGAATTCGCAAAATGCGAAGAGCTTTCCGGAACTGCTAAGGAAGACTGCAAACGGCGGGCCGGACAATCATACGACTCCTTTGTCAGCGATGAAGAAGAAAAACTCGAGCAATGCCGGGAGCGAGCCCGAGATTGCCGTAATAAGGCTATGGCCGCAGCCGGGAAAGGGCCCGTGTCGCCAAAACCTTCCAACATATTCGCTGAATGCAGGGCGATTCGGAAAGAATGCGATGAATTGGCTGCGGCCAAGGTCGCATTGCGCAGGGAGTATGGCCGCAAGCAGGGAGAATGTTTTACTAACGCCGGCGGGAATACGACCGAACTGGAAAACTGCAGGTCGAGGCTGGCGGATTACTACAGGCCAAGGATTGCAGAACTTCAAAAAAAGACAGCTGAATGCAGAAAACGGTTGAGAGATTGTGAGGACCGGAAGGAGGATTAACCGTCCTTGTGTTCGAAAAGCAGGAATCTTCTTTAATCGATTTCGAGACCCTGTAACATTTTCTGTGTAAACGCCCGGTTTCAAACATAGGGTTCAAGCTGATTTTCAAACTCGATCATAAAGCGGTTCAGTGCTTGTTTCCAGTTATGTATCGGCATGGTCCATTTTTTCGATGCCGCCTCGGTTGCGAGATAAACAACCTTGAGTGCGGCATTGTCATTTGGGAAAACCTTCCTTTTCCTTGTCGCCTTGCGGATCACTGAGTTCAGCGATTCGATCGCATTGGTCGTGTAGATAGCTTTTCGAATATCTTCAGGATAGTCAAATATCGTGATCAGGTTTGGCCAATGCCGGTTCCAGGAACGTGAGATTTGAGGGTATTTCGCGTCCCAGCATTCGGCGAAGTTTTCGAGTTCGCGTCCCGCTTCTTCTTCGGTCGCTGAGCGGTATATTTTTTTAAGATCGGCGGTGACTTTTTTGTAGTCTTTCCACGTCACATAGCGTAGCGAGTTGCGGACCATATGGACAATGCAGAGCTGGATCTTGGTGCGTGGATATTCGACCTCAATAGCTTCCGGAAAACCCGTCAATCCGTCGACACAGGCGATCAGTATCTCTTCGACGCCCCGCATCTTGAGCTCCGTCAGAATGCTCAGCCAAAAGCGCGATCCTTCGGCCTCGGCGATCCAGATTCCCAGAAGCTCCTTGTGGCCCTCCAGATTAACCCCCAGCGCGAGGAAGACCGACTTCTTTATGACCCGTTTGTCCTGGCGGATCTTGAGTACGATACAGTCCAGATAGACAATCGGATAGACCTCATCGAGCGGCCGTTCCTGCCATTCTGTGACCTGTTCGAGAACGGCGTTTGTAACCCGTGAGACAAGAGTTGCCGAAACCTCGGCGCCGTACATCTCCTCAAACGTTGCGACGATGTCCCGGGTCGTCATTCCCTTCGCATAAAGACACAGGATCTGCTCGTCCATCCCGGTGATCCGCCGCTGGCCTTTCTTGACCATCAGCGGCTCAAACGTACCGTTCCGATCCCGTGGAGTCTCGATCTCTATCTCGCCGTGATCTCCCTTAAGAGTTTTCCTCGACGTTCCGTTTCGGCTGTTGCCCGTGTTGTTCCCATCAGGAGAATGAGCCTCGTAACCAAGATGCTCCGCCATCTCGGCCCCAAGCGCTGCCTCTACCATTATCTTTTTGAGTTGTGCCGAAAAGGCACTCAGTTCTTCTGGAGTCTTGACGTCTTTGGCCATTTCCGCAGCCAAATCCTTCATCTTCTTTTCTTGTGCTTTGTTCATTTATTCCTTCCTTTTCTAGGGTATCTTAAATGAACGTTTACACAGAATTATTTACAGTCTCGATTTCGAGTTGATCTTTTTTTCGTCGGCAGTGTATTCGCCTCCGGTGCAACTCCTGAACAAGCCGCGAAAAACAGATAGAAGCGATCTTAGGGAAAGCTTTATGTTAAGCCGCTATGTGTTTACGCATATCGATTTCGTTCCTTCGGGTCGTCGGATAGATACTCGATAAATTCGTATTCAATCCCGCCGCCGTCATAATAGTACGAGCGTTTCCGAAACGGTAGAGGCTCGACATCAATACTGTGTTTGTAACCCGCTGCATCAAGGCGTATCTCGATTGACTCAAGGTCTTCGACGACAAATCCGATGTGATTTATCCCGTTGTCCCTATATGGTTTCCTGGTTCCCGTATCCGAAGCCGAAACCGATTCCAGCGCGATATAGGTTTCATCCGTTCCGATATGAAGCCATTTTCTAACAATGCCGCCGGTTTCCGATTCCCCTTTCCCCCTCACTCTAAAAAAAGGAAACGCGGTTTTAAGGAAGCGGATTGCTTCTTCAATATTATCGACCGTTATATTTGCGTGTTCTATGTAGAGCTTCATTTCGACTACCATCCGTGTTCGCCGATCAACGGGACAAAGGAACACTTTCCAAAATCTTCCGTCTCAAAACCAGTTTCAGTTCGCGTTACGCGGATAAGACTTTGTGAGTTTGATTCGTCTCCGATCGGTATCACCAGTTTACCTCCAATCTTCAATTGTTCGACAAGCGGACTTGGTAAGACCGGACTCCCCGCGGCAACCAGGATTGCATCAAACGGGGAATA
Organism: Acidobacteriota bacterium; assembly: GCA_024640445.1. Lineage (GTDB taxonomy): Bacteria > Acidobacteriota > Blastocatellia > Pyrinomonadales > Pyrinomonadaceae > Aridibacter. The sequence continues at coordinate 2,603 of JAHEEZ010000376.1, forward strand.
GATTTTCCAGCCGTTTGTGCCGTCTCCGCACTTGAGGGTTACGTTTCGAATTCCAAAATGCCCCATTGCGTCCTGAGCCTGTTTGGCGAGTTTCTCTACCCGCTCGATTGAATATACCTTCCCGGCAAGCTTTGAAAGAACGACCGTT
>JAHEEZ010000377.1 GCA_024640445.1 Acidobacteriota bacterium
GGCGAAGGTTTGCGATCGCCTGATCGACTCCTGCCTCTGCCTGCGAAACGCCTTTTTTGGCCTGCTCCAGCTGTGCGACTGCCTGCCTGAGGCGTATTTCGGCGTCTGCGGGGTCCAACCGGACCAACACATCGCCCTTCTTCACATAGCTTCCAACGTCGAATTTGACCTGGGAGATCTTTCCGCCGATGGTCGACGCGACGTTTGATTCTTCATCGCTCGCGAGCGTGCCGGTCGCTTCAAAATAGGTGGGAATCTGCTCGACCTTCGCCACGGCGGTTTTGACCGCGACAGGCTGGTCGGCGTCTTCGGCGGCATTCGCGCTGTTGTCGTTTGCCGTCGAACGGCCGCAGGCGCCCGCGAGCAGCATAACGGAAACCGCAACAGCCGTTAGCATCAATGAATTGAATGATCTCATATGATATTAAGGTCCCCCTTTAATAGAAACGGATAGCGGGACCAAAGCGGGCAATAGAGCCCGGAACTCTTAATTTAGGATTCCCTCGAGAAGAATTGTCGCGAACGAGCGCGCCGCTTCTTCCTCAGTGACCTTCAGCAGTCTCTGCTCCGGGTCGAATAACATGTTCGTAAGCGAATGATGGATCAGCATTCCGACGAATGCTCTCACCACCGCCTTCGGTTCGATATCTCTGAACGCTCCGTCTTCCTGCCGGATTCTGATATATCCGCTGAGCGTCTCGTACATCCCGGTCACAAAACTGCCAAAGAACATTTTCGAAAGATCGTGACCCTCAAGCGCCGAGAAAAGCAGCAGGCGGATGAACTCCTGGTCTTCCTTGTGGTGACGGAGGGCGTTCAAAGCAAAACCATAAAAGACCCCGAAGTCGTCTTTCTTCGCTATCTCCTCGGTGACCGATTCGAGCGGGTTCTCAAGCTTGTGAGAACACGCCTTGTGGTCGAGGATCGCCGAATAGAGTTCGTCCTTGTTCGCGAAGTGCCTGAAGACCATCGCTTCCGAGATCCCGGAAGCTTCCGCGATCTTCTTTGTGGTCGTGCCCCGGAAGCCGTCCTCCGAGAACAGGCGCATTGCCTCCGTCAGTATTTGCTGGCGGCGCTCGTCGCCGGCCATTCTTGTGATCGTGTTTTCCGCAGTTGAGGTCAAGCCTTTATTGGTCCCCTTTTGTATTAAGTAAGTGCTTACTAACTTCTTGAGGATGCCATTTCGAAACCTGACTGTCAAACACGGACAAGTGACTCCCGGAAGCGCTTTGTTCAGGATTTGCCGTTGAGGAAATTGTGGTACCAGAGTTGGAATACCAGAAGTGTCCAGAGCTGTTTGTAGTGGTTCGCGGTTCCCGCTTCGTGCTCCGTGATCAGGCGCTCGACGAAAATGGGATCGAAATAACCCTGTGACTTTACGTGTTCACTTGAAAGCAGGTCGCGCATTAAAGGGTTGAGTCTTCCCTTCAGCCATTTCGCCACAGGAATTCCGAAGCCTTTCTTGGGTCTATGTACGATCTCGGCGGGAAGAAGCCCGGACACGGCCTTCTTCAGGATGTATTTCGACTTTCGTCCCCGAAGCCTGTAATTGGACGGGAGCGATGCTGAGTACGCGGCGACCTTGTGATCGAGGAATGGCGCCCTAACCTCCAGTGAAACGGCCATGCTTGCCCGGTCCACCTTTGTCAGTATGTCCTCGGCAAGATAGAGCTTCATATCCAGATACTGCATTCGCTCGAGAGTGTCCGCGGAATCGCAGTCCCCCAAGAGAGCGCGGGCCCGGGCATAGGTATCCTTTTCCTTTACGCTTTCCGCGAACGACGCCGAGAACAGACTCATTTTCTCGTCTTCACCAAATGATCCAAACCAGGTGTGGTGGCGGGCGACATCGTCCTTGTCGGCCGCTCTGACAAAGCGCTTCGCCTTGTATTCAAGGGATAGATTGTCGGTGCTGGCGCCAAGGCGTGAAACTGCCGGCGCGACAAGTCCCGAGCGCAAAAATTTCGGTATGACGCTGTACAAGCGGTTGACCTTGTGCGCGAAGTACATCGGATATCCGGCGAAGATTTCGTCCCCTCCGTCACCGCCCAGCGCGACGGTCACGTGTTTGCGGACAAATCCGGAAAGCAGGTACGTCGGGAGGAGCGAAGGATCTGACAGCGGTTCGTCCATCCACCCGCCGATCTCTTCAACAAGGTTCCCGGCGATATCCACGCTGAGGCGTTCTTCGTGATGTTCGGTGCCCAGATGAGCGGCAACGAGGCGCGCGTGCGATGATTCGTCGAACGACTCCTCCTCGAACCCGATCGAGAACGTCTTGACTTTGGAAACACTGTGCTTCACTGCGAGAGCGGCAACTGTTGAAGAATCAATCCCCCCGGAAAGCAGGACTCCAAGCGGAACGTCGGAGACGAGCCTTCGGCGGACCGAATCTGAGAGGAGTTCGAGTAGTTCTTCTGCCGCCTCGGCTTCGGACGGTATTTTCGAGGGCTTTCTGAAACTTACGTCCCAGTATCTCTTTACAGAAAGCTGTCCGCTTTCCCAGACAAGGCTGTGCGCCGCGGGAAGTTTGCGCAATCCCGAGTAGATCGAAAGCGGAGCCGGAACGTAGTCAAAGGAAAAATAGAGAAATGCTGCTTCGGGATCGAGTTCCAAAGGCACACGTGGATCGCCGAGAAGGGCCTTGGCTTCGGAAGCAAAGAATAGAGTGTTCCCGAAAACACCGTAGTAGAGCGGCTTTTCGCCAAACCTGTCGCGGCTGATCAGTAGTCGTTTCCGATTGG
>JAHEEZ010000378.1 GCA_024640445.1 Acidobacteriota bacterium
GTAAGCGTTTCCCAGTGCGATTCCCGGATTTCCCTGAAAGGCGGCAAACGCCGAAACGACCATTTCAGGGACGGAGGTGCCGAATCCGATGACCACCATTCCTATCAGGAGCGGCGGCATTCCGTAGTGGCGCGCGACCGCGGCGGCGCCGTCGACAAAGCGGTCCGCGCTCCAAACGAGAATGGCGAGACCGATCAATACGGCGAGAAATGCGAGTGTCATAGAGGTTCCCGGATAGCCGAAATGAAAGATGAATTCTATAACTTTTTGAGAGGAAATTCTCTGTGAGGGGGGAAGAAGATTTTAGCCACGAATTCACACGAAGCAACACGAAAGAAGAAGAGATGTTGTTTTGGTTTGGTACTTGGCTGACCAGTTCTCCGATACCTTCGTATTGCTTCGTGTTTGAGAATTCCTTGTGCCTGTCGTCACAGCACCCGGTACCGATTCATTGGCCATTGAACAATGGTCAATGACCAATGCAGGAGGCCGCCTGCGGTAAAGACGGGACGCGGACAATCCCTTAGTACTCAAAAAGAAAGCGGGCAAGGATGCCCGCGGTCCTGACTGAGTACTCATCTCTCAGTACTTCTAACTTAGATATGGTGGAGGCGGCGGGAATCGAACCCGCATCCAAAGGTTGCGACCAGTAGAATCTACACGTTTAGTCACTTCACTCGTTTCTTGCCAACCGTGAGTATGTGAAGCAACAAGACCTCACGGCTGACCAGCCTGGCGAAGTTTCGCTCATATCCGCAGGCGGTCGAAATGAGCTAGCTTAAACTGTGTTATGCCTTTACGACGCGCTTTAAGCAAACTTGCCGCAAGACATCGCTGTAGCTAACTAATGTTAGGCAGCGAGAGCCAATTCTTGGTTGGCATCTGTGTTTCTTTCAGAATTTATAACGAGCTACAGAAAGATCGCCCGACGTGCATCCAAAGATCTATACAAGCCCCTGTCGAAGCCTGTCGCCCCCATAAGGAACCCTTATTATAACTCTTTCAATTAAAAAGAAAAAGCATCTCCTTAGTTAAGGAAATGCCTTTTCGGGTTCGCTTTCGGAAACCATGTCACCGGTAAGTGATGTTCAGCCAACCGCTGAGCTTGCCGGTCGCGCCGGTCGGATTGTACGCAGGCAAGGTGTCTTTTTTGACCTCAACAAGCCCGTACCACGGATCCAGGCATATTATAGTGCCGTCCGAATAGACCTTGCGTACCACCACAAAATGTCCGCCCTTGGTCCAAGCGATATGCGCGATCGTAGGAGTCCGGTCCTTTACGTAATATGAAAGGTAAGAGTAGATCTTGCTATCCGGAATATCAGTGGCGGCATAACATTTTACGCCTTCGGCGTTCAGCACGTACGAGAGATTGCCTGCCATCGTTCCGCCTGTAGCGGTCCACTTCCCCGAATAATTCTGAGAGAGCTTCCGCGCCTTGCCCTCCGGATCTACCATGCACTGTAGTTTGTACAAACTCTCGCACATTGCCACGCTTGCTGGCCCGCACGACATCTTGAGTTCCTGAAAGAGCATGTAGTGTGCGTTCCCCTTGCTATCCATGACCGTTTTGGCCACCCCTTTGTCTTCTGCCCAACTCATTTTTCTTTTCTCCTGCTAATTAGTGTCTTGAGAACATGTCGGTGACGGGACGCGGCTACATCTATTGCCGTGCGAGAAAGGTTTGAGTAGAACTTAGCAGAATAGGGACTGTGGAACAATCGGATAACCTGAATACCCAGGAAGAACCGCGAGAGCCTATTTCTTCTTGCCGAATGTTGCGCGAATGCCGGTTGAGAACAAGAGATCGTTGGACTTTGCACCGGGCACGGGGTCGCTGTTGAAACGGTTGCCAAGCGATACGTGCCAGCCGAGCCAACTGTTGAGTCCGACTACAAGCGAAGTGTCCAGATTCGAACGGAATGTGCCCGCGCGACTAAGGTTCGGATAAAGTTCGAATCTCTGTTCCAGCTTCGTCTTATCCGTGAACTTGAACGCGAACTCCTCCCCCACCAGAGCCTCTGCAGACGTTCTGTTGTCGGCTTCGTTGAAATACTCGCGATTCAGGGTCGCGCCTCCAAAAACATTAAGCTTGGTGCGGTCGCTCCTTAACCATTTGTAGCCGAACCCGCCTCCTGCAACGATCCGAAGATTCAACTGCTGAGGCTTGTCGTATTCAAGATTTCCGGTACCGAACACGAAAAATCTCTCCGTAATGTTCCTGTCGTACCTGCCCCCAAACCATAGCGCCTGGGCGGTGGTCAAAGAAGTTCCCGTCGTGGAATTGCTCGCCTGGACTCCCTTCGCGTAAAGAGTGATTTTGTCGCCCTTGGTCTCGCGGACGCCCCTTGCCCCAAACGTAAGCGAGCTGGTTTCCGAGTTTCCGGCTGTCAGGCTGTAACCGAGATCCGCTGACCCGGACCAGTGCTTCAGCAGGCTCCTGTCGGCTTTTGCAACGGCTTCGGACTGATAAGCAACTTGCTCTTCCGGATTTCTGATCGCGACGATTTTCTCCGGTGCAAGACTAACGGCGTCGGCTCCTGCTGTAGTCACTAAGAGCGTTTCATTCTCGTATGACACTGTTCCCTTGATGGTATTTCCATCTGCAGTTTCGAAGAATAATTCGCCATCCGCGGCGATCGTCTCAACGGCCTCCCATTTGATTGCGATCTTGCCCGCCGCTTCGGTCTCGATCGTTATCTTCTCATCGTCCTTCTTGATTATCTTTCCCGTAAGCC